>CACZPH010000096.1 GCA_902783025.1 uncultured Eubacteriales bacterium
CAAGGGTTTTGGAGCGACGATATTTATGAGCGAAAATCTTTTTTTTCGCTCATTACCGCGTTTTGCTTTGCAAAAACGCGATTAAAATGCGGGAATGAGCCATACAAAAGCCCCACGACGAATATCGCGGGGCTTTTGGTGATATTATCGTTTACCTTTGCCTTTTTTTCTTCATATTTTAGTTTGCCGGGATAACAGGCGGCGACTCTCCGCCGCCCTTGCACGGCCGCTTCGCGTGCGTGCGCGTCCGCGTTTTGCTTTGCAAAATCGCGATTAAAATGCGGGAATGAACCATGCAAATACCCCTCGACAAGTAAGTCGAGGGGTATTTGGTGGCTCATCCGGGATTCGAACCCGGGACACCATGATTAAAAGTCATGTGCTCTACCGACTGAGCTAATGAACCGTATATGGCTGGGGTAGTAGGATTCGAACCTACGGAGTGCGGGAGTCAGAGTCCCGTGCCTTACCGCTTGGCGATACCCCAATATATGGGCTGTGGCTGGGGTAGCAGGATTCGGACCTGCGAATGCGAAAGTCAAAGTCTCGTGCCTTACCGCTTGGCGATACCCCAGTAAATTCAAAAAAATATGGGGTGAGTAAAGGGATTCGAACTCTTGACCTCCAGAGCCACAATCTGGCGCTCTAACCAACTGAGCTATACCCACCACATGGTGCGTCAGGGGGGATTCGAACCCTCGGCCCACGCCTTAGAAGGGCGTTGCTCTATCCAGCTGAGCTACTGGCGCAAAAAAATGGAGCGGGTGATGGGAATCGGACCCACGTAGCCAGCTTGGAAGGCTGGAACTCTACCATTGAGTTACACCCGCGCATAGCATTTTCACAAATGCCTTGATAGAATAGCACAAAAGCAAAAAAAAGTCAACCTTTTTTAAGCGGTTAAAATAATATTTGTTAAAAAATTACCGTTTTCGCCCTCAACGATACAATACGACGCGCCGCCGGCTCTGGGGCGCGCCAATGAGCCCGGATTGACAAGAGTCACTCCTCTGCAATAATCTGTAGCGGCAATATGCGTATGCCCGTAAAAGGCGTATTTGCATCCGTTTTCCTCCGCGGCAAAAGCAAGATCGATAAGATCGTCGTCCACTCTATACGCGTGACCGTGAGTAAAAAAGAATTTACTCCCCGCTATTTCCGCTACGGTAAAAATCGGGTTTTTACTCACAAAATCGCAGTTTCCGCGCACTTTTATCACGTTTTTGACGGTTATCTCGCCTTTTATGCGGTCTATATCGTCGTTACAGTCGCCCAAGTGAACGAGATAATCGCACGAGTTGATGATCGGCAAAATTTTCCGCAGCGCGTAAATATCGTGATGCGTATCGGCAATAACTATCATTCTCATAGCTTGCTTACCAGATCTTTCAGCGCGCGCGAGCGGTGCGAAACCGAGTTCTTTTCTTCAGCGGTCGCCAAGCCGAACGACTTGCCGAGTTCGTCGCAATAAAACACAGGATCGTAGCCGAATCCGCCTTCCCCTTCTTCTTTCGGCAAAATTCTGCCCTTGACTTCGCCGCGCCCTACCACGGTGCGCTTCCCGTCGTAAAAAACCACGCAGGACACGAATTTCGCCGATCTGTCCGCTACTCCCGAAAGATTTTTCAGCAAAAGCGCGTTGTTCGCCTTGTCGTCGTGTTCCCTGCCCGAATATCTCGCGCTGTACACGCCGGGCGCGCCGCCGAGAGCGTCTACAACAAGTCCGCTGTCGTCGCTTATACACGGCATACCGGTAATTCCATAGACCGCTTTCGCCTTGATCAGCGCGTTTTCCTCAAACGTCGTTCCCGTTTCTTCCACGTCGACGCTAATCCCTTTATCTTTGAGCGAAAAAACCTGCCAACCGCTTAAAATTTGCTTGATTTCGGCAATTTTGCCTTTATTGTTGCTCGCAACTAATATTTGTTTCATTATACGCCTCTGTAAAATCATAGCACAAAAAAATAAAACAAGTCAACCGATTTTTACCTCGGTTGACTTTCTCTTTTATAACAATATACAGATCACTCCGCCTTTGCCTTCGTTGACTATCCTGCCCATAGCGCGACGCATTTTGTTTTTTGTGTCGGACTGCATCGTTTCGGATTTAACTCGTATGTTTTCAACGATAACGTCTTCCAAAGATTTCCCGAAAACGTTTGTCTTCCAAATGCTCTCTTCCGTACTGCCGAGCGAATCGAGCAGCTGTTTTACCGATTCTTCGCTCTGCATTTGCGCCCCCATAAGCGGGCTTACCTCGGCGTTTACGTCTACGCGCACAATATGGTAAGACGGCGCGGTCGCCTTGAGTTTTACGCCGTATTTACCGCCTTTTTTCTCAATAACGGGATCGGCAAGCTCAAGATCCTCAAATGCGGGCAAAGCGATTCCGTATCCTCCGGCGTCGGCCTCGTCAAGCGCCGAAGCGACTTTGTCGTAACGCTTCTTGGCAAAAGTAAGCGTCTTTAATTTTCGCATAAGATCAAATTCGTCCGCGATCTCGCAATCGCATTCCTCAGATAGCGCTCGGTAAAAAAGCGTCGGGGATTCTTTTACGGAAAAGACCATTCTGCCTTCGCCTAATCCTTCCGCCGACTTCTCGACGCCCTCAAAGTTCTCCGATCCTTCGAAAACGTCGTTCAACATCCCGTAATCCGACATTTTTTCGACGTTTTCGCAACCTTTCTTTACCGCTTCGAGCACTTCCTTGATAAGCGGATCGTCAAAAGGCAAAGCGCGCATCCACTTACTAAGATTAAACTCTACGCTCTTTACCGGAAACTCCATGAGCATAGCCTCAAAGATTTTTACGACGTCGGCGTTCGTCATGTTAAGAACGTTGACCGGCAAAACGGTATTGCCGTATTTTTCGCTTTTTTCTTTGACAAGTTGAGCCGTTGCGACCGAATCGGGGTACTTGGTATTGACGATCACCACAAAAGGTTTATTTATTGCCTTAAGCTCCGCTACGACCTTTTCTTCGGCGTCAGTATAATTTTCGGCCTTTATTCCGGTATCGATGCTGCCGTCCGTAGTCATTACGATCCCTATTGTAGCGTGATCGGTAATAACTTTTTTGGTGCCCATTGCCGCCGCTTCTTCAAACGGCCACGGTTCGGCAAGCCACGGCGTATTGACCATCCGCGGTTTGCCTCCGTCCTCGTGTCCGGTCGCGCCGTCAACCATATATCCCACGCAGTCAACCAATCTGATTTTGACGTCGAATTTATCCGCAAACGTTATTTTCGCCGCCTCGCTCGGAACAAACTTCGGCTGAGTCGTCATAACCGTGTTGCCGCTCGCGCTTTGCGGCAATTCGTCGACGGTACGCTCTTTTTCGTACGAATCCGCCATCTTGGGGATCACGGTCTTATTGAGAAAGTTTGTTATAAAGGTCGATTTCCCCGTTCTGACCGGTCCTACTACACCGATATAGATCTCTCCGCCGGTGCGTTGCTTTATGTCCTGATAAATATCGTATTCTTCCATAAAAGAATTCCTCCGACAATAGTTACTTAACTATATGCCGGAGAAATCCGCAATATGATAATTCGGTTTTCTTTTATTATTCCGCCTTGTCGCGCGGATCGTCGTCTTCCGTCGCTTTATCGTCTTTGTAAGGCGTCGGCTCGATCCCCGCTTTTTTCCGCCCGAAAAGAACCGTCTTGTTTTCTTTACCTTTTACGAATCTTGCGATATTGCCTCTATGCATAAAGATAACGGCGGCGTAAATGAGCAATATTACGATACCGTAAAAAACGTTTCCGCGCGAAAACTCGACGACGCTTTCGTAAATACACGGCGCGCCGAGAATAATAAACGAAGTGATAAAGCCGTACTTCGTAACGATAAGCAAGAGCACGCCCGCGACGAACGATATAGCGGTAACGAGCGGGTTCATGACAAAGCAGATCCCTATCGAGCTCGCCACGCCTTTTCCGCCCTTGAATTTATAAAAAACAGGGAAAATATGTCCTATCAGCACGAATACCGCACACACGTACAACCCGATCCTGTCACTGCCGAACACAAACTGCTGACCCAGAATAAACCAGCCCAAAAGCGAAGGGATCGCGCCCTTAAGCCCGTCGAGAACAAGCGTCAGCAGACCTCCGCCTATACCGAACGACCGAAACATATTCATAGAACCGGGATTGCCGCTTCCGATCGTCCTTATGTCCTTATGAAAAATAAGGTTGGATATAATAATGGCGTTGTTGACGCTACCGTATGTATACGAAAATAATATTAAAATTATCCAATATAATACAGTCATAGCTTCTCCTGCTTGTTCTTAAATACGAGTTTTATCGGCGTGCCCGAAAAGTCAAACGCACGTCTGAGGCAGTTTTCGAGATATCGTTGATACGAAAAGTGCAAAAGTTCGGCATTGGTACAAAAAAAAGTAAACTCTGGCGGTAAAGTGCCCGTCTGCGACGCGTAAGCGATCTTTATCCTGCGTCCGCTCGGCGACGGCGGTTCGTTTGCGGCGACCGCTTCGCCCACTACTTCGTTAAGTATTCCCGGCGTAACGCGCCGAACGGCGTTTGCGAAAACGGTATCCACGAGCGGCAATACTCTGTCGAGCCTGAGCCCGGTAAGCGCCGATACGAATACGTACTGCGCATAATCCATAAAATCCAATTGACTTTTAAGCTTTTTGAGATATTCGTCGGCGGTATAAGAATCCTTTTCGACCTTATCCCATTTGTTGAGGAGTACGATATTCGGTTTGCCTTGTTCGTGTACGTAGCCGATGACGCGGATGTCCTGTTCGGATATTTCCTCGGAGGCGTCAACGACCGAAATCACTACGTCGGCCCTGTCTATAGCGGATATCGTGCGCATTACCGAATAATCCTCGACGGTTTCGTCCTCGATGGCTCGTTTGCGCCGCATACCGGCGGTGTCTATTATGGTATATTTACTCTTGTTGTATGTAAAGGGCGTGTCTATGGCGTCTCGCGTTGTGCCCGCGACGTCCGACACTATTACCCTGTTAAAGCCGAGAATTTTGTTGACTATACTCGATTTGCCTACGTTCGGTTTGCCCACGAGGGCTATCTTCAGTCCTTCGTCCTCGCTCTGAGCGCCTTGACTGTCAAAATTACTTACCACGGCGTCGAGCAAGTCGCCTAAACCTAAAGATTGTTCGCAAGATATGGGATAAGGCTGACCCAAACCCAACTGATAGAAGTCATACGAATCTTCCACGTTGTAATTGTCAAGCTTGTTGACGACGAGCAAAACGGGTTTGCGCGTGTGCCTGAGTATTTCGGCAATATCGAAATCCTCGGGGAGCAACCCTTCTTTGCCGTCCACAAAGAACAATATGACGTCGCTGACTTCCATTGCGATCTCGGCCTGCTCGCGGATATGACGGAACATCGTATCCCGGCTTTTGATCTCTATTCCGCCCGTGTCGATCATCGTAAAAGTACGGCCGCACCACTCTGCGCTCGCGTATATTCTGTCTCGCGTAACTCCGGGAACGTCCTTGACTATGGAGATCCTTCGTCCGCATATCTTATTAAAAAAAGACGATTTGCCGACGTTAGGTCTTCCGACTACGGCAACGGTATACTTCTTACTCATACCATAATTTTAGCACAAAGCGCACGAAATGTCTAATACTTTTTGCCAAATAAATCGCCTGATTATTTTTTACCGAAATAATCGTCGAAATAATCCGCCTTATCGAATTCTTCCGACGCTTCCGTCCCGGCGCGGTTTCTGCGTATCCCCATACGCGTAACGGATCCGGCAAATCCGAGAAAAACGGAATACGCGACTACTCCCACAAGCAACGACGTCGCGATCAATCCGAAAATACGCGCGTCGCCGAGATAAAACGATTCTCCACGCGCAAAAGTCGAGATAAGAGTCGCGACGAGATCCCCGAAAAACGTTCCGCCTAAGATTGCTCCCACGCTGCCTGCCGCCGAAGACGAGATCAAAAACGCTATGGCTCCGCTGCCTATGCCCACCAAAACGCTCGCAAGAATATCGAAACCGATACCGTTTCCGAATACGAACAGTTCGACGGGCACGACTATTGCCGCTATCCCGGTACCGGCGACCAGCGCCGAAATCAAACCGCCCTCCTTAAAGGCCTTCCATCCCATAATCAACGAAATAACGAACGGGGCCGCAAATCGCACTATTCCCAAGCGAACGCCGCCGAAATCCATCGGCGGGATAAATACCGACGCTGCCCAAAGAGCAAGAACGATAAAAGTCGCCGACGGCGAAACGCCGACCTTTTCCAGCGTCGTTTCGAGAGCGCCGAAAAGCAGCAGTACGGCAATGATCCCGATAGCGATAAGTCCTATTGTCATAACCTGACACCTCCGCTACCGAATATTGCCAAAAAATCGTAGAAATAAACAAAAAACTTTACCGTTTCGGTAAAGTCTTGCGTTTTTTATTTCTTATCGGTATTGATACTGTTGTTTATGAAATCCGCAAAAGTCGTAATATCACGGAACTGCCTGTATACGGAAGCAAACCTTATATATGCCACTTCGTCGAGATTTTTCAGCCCTTCCATGACCATTTCGCCGATTTCTTTGGACTTGATCTCCTGATCTAACCTATTGTACACTTTCTTGCTTATATCGTTTACGAGTTTATTGATCTCAGCCATGGGAACGGGGCGTTTTTCGCACGCCTTTATGATACCGGATTTGACCTTGCTTATATCGAAAGGCTGACGAGTTCCGTCCGTCTTTACCACGAGAACCGGCGTGCTTTCGATAACTTCGTACGTCGTGAATCTCTTGCCGCAATTGAGGCATTCCCTGCGGCGACGAATGCTGTTGTCGTCGTCGGTAGATCTCGAATCGATAACTTTACTGTCGGCAAATCCGCAATATATGCACTTCATATTACACGCTCCGTCGTATTTGATACGTATATTATACTTTTTTTGACGGATTTTGTCAATAGTTATCTCAAAATTATACGTCTTTCCACCTGTAAGCGCAGTCGAAAAGCATACACTTTTCGCATTTTCTGTCGCAATCCGGTTTTTCGGGCGTCTGATCCGGCTCCTTGGCCTGCGGCGAACATATTATACCTATCCCCGCGGGCGGCGGCGGTGGCGGTGGCGGCGGCTCGCATCTTAAATCCACCAAAATTACGTCTTCGCCTAATTTTACTATGCATCGCCACGGGATAAAAAGATCCTGACCTTTCCCAAGCCACGACTTCTTGCCGTAAGGCGCGACAAGTCCTTTTATTCTCCCTTCGGGATCAAGTACGAGATCGCAGATCTTACCTATCTTCTTTCCGTCGCCCGCCGAAACAAGGTCTTTGCATCTCAAATCCGAAAAAGTCAAATCGTGATCGTTCATAATTTCCTCACGATTATATATGCTTACTCCTCCCCGATGATTACAAAAAAGTATATTTTTTACGAAAAACGAGAAAACTAATTCCACAAAAGGAGGAATTATGTCAACCAGAGTAGAAGTAAGCGGTATGGACGTTTCGGCCGTGCCGAGACTGACTCAGGAAGAAAACTTATCCCTGCTCCGCCGCGCGCAAAAAGGCGACAAAAAGGCCAGAGAAGAGTTTTTGGTATCAAACGTAAAACTGATCTTATCGGTAATTCAACGCTATTACGCCAAAAAAGGCGAAGCGGACGACTTGTTTCAGGTGGGGTTCATCGGACTTACAAAAGCCGCGGACAATTTCGATCCGGACCTTTCTCTTTGCTTTTCGACGTACGCTATTCCGATGATAATAGGCGAGATACGAAGATATCTTCGGGATTTCTCGCCGGTTAGGGTAAGCAGGTCTTTGCGCGATACGGCGTATAAGGTGATAAAGGAAAGACAACGAATAGAAAAAGAACAGAACCGTGAAGCCGGTCTCGACGAAGTCGCCTCCACGCTCGAAATGCCGCTGACTAAAGTCACCGAGGCTATGGACGCCATATCGGACACGGTTTCCTTGTTCGATCCCGTATACCACGACGGTAACGAAACAATGCTTCTTATGGATCAGATAAGCGACGAAAAGAATACGGACGAAAAGTGGATCGAGAATATTCAAATGGAAGAGTCGATCAAAAAGCTTTCGCAAAAAGAGCGCGAAATATTGACTTTACGCTACTATAAGGGCAAAACGCAAACCGAAATATCCGAAGAAATCGGCATTTCGCAAGCGCAAGTGTCAAGATTGGAGAAAAACGCGAAAAACTACCTTCGTAAAGCCATGTCTTAGAGCGACTTCGCAAGTTCTTTTTTAAGTCTTATTATTATTTTCTTTTCCAGTCGCGAAATATACGACTGCGATATTCCCAGAAGGTCGGCTACTTCCTTCTGGGTTTTTTCTTCTTCGCCGCCGAGTCCGAATCTCAGCGCCATTATGCTCCGTTCTCTTCCCGAAAGTTTGGATATCGCCTTCATGAGCAGTTGTTTTTCCGTTTCCGTTTCGAGGTTTTTGCTGACTACGTCCGGATCGGTGCCGAGAATATCGCTCATAAGCAGTTCGTTGCCGTCGTAATCGACGTTGAGCGGCTCGTCGAGCGAAACTTCGCATTTCCGTCTTACGTTACGACGTAATTGCATAAGTATTTCGTTTTCGATACACCTCGATGCGTAAGTGGCGAGTTTGATATTCTTGTCGGGCTTAAAGCTGTTTACCGCCTTGATAAGCCCTATCGTGCCGACCGAGATCAAATCTTCTATATCGGAACCCGTATTATCGAATTTTCGCGCTATGTAAACCACTAAGCGAAGATTATGCTCGATAAGGATCTTCTTTGCCGAAGCGGGATCCGTTGCCAAAAGCTCAAGCGCTTCTTTTTCTTCTTCCGCGCCGAGCGGAGGCGGCAACGCTCCGTCGGACGATATATAGTACAGCGCGTTTTTGCGGCAAAACAACCGGTTAAATAACTTTTTTAAAAATGCAATTATTCTCTTCATATATTCCCTCCTATTACGGACGGGCAGGCAATTGCGTCAAACCCGTCGAATTTTTGCTTGACGATTCCTATCGCGACTTCCGCTTCCGTCGTTTTTCCTCCGTTTTTGCATCTGAATTTCTCCGGATAAACCAATCTTGCGACTCCATCGCCTCCCGCAGATCTAAACGGAATTTCGCCCGCGTAAGCCGACTTTCCGACTCCTTTGAGCGAGAGTTCGCTGACGATCACAACGCCGAGCCCGCTTGAAAAATCAAAAGTAAGATTTCCCGTATCGAGGAATGTTTTCAGTATGTATTTTTTCCCGCATATCACACACTCCGCTTCGCAAAAAAACTTACCGCGCATTCTCAGAGAATTTATCGCGCACGACACGCTGAACAACGCGACGAAACAAACCGTACATATGATCAAAGAGAATCCGCCGAAACGATACACTATTCTTCCGCCTCCCAACAATACCGGCGAAACCGCCCCGAACGCAAACAAAGCGGCAAAAAAAGTCCCGTCAAACAAACTCAACAGCGCCAGCGACGAAAAAAATTTTTGTTTTTTAGCGTAAAGTATCAAAGACGCCGCGACCAAACCCGCCGCCTTGAATAAAACGTAATACACGGTGCCGTTGACAAGCGGATAGATAAGGGACGACGCGGCGGCGAGCAACGATGAAAACAACGCTCTGCAACGCGACGTTTTGCGCGCCGAAAACCGATAAGATAAAACCGAAACGAAAAAGCAAAAACCGAAGTTGTAAATTACGGCGTCTTCCACATAAAAAACCATACCGATATTGTAGCGCGGTAAAAGCGCAAAATCTTTCAGTTTGCAAAAACGCATAAAAAAAACGCGACCCTATTCGGATCGCGTTTTGATTTTTGATCGATTATTTGCGGTTAAGTCTCTTTAAGAATTCGGGAAGATCGTCGTCGACTTCCACTCTCGACGATTCGAACGCCGGTTTTTGACGCGGCGGCTCCTGCTGAACGGGCCGCTGTTGAGTCGATTCCGCAGTCGACTTTTGCTGACTTGCTACGGGCGCTTCATCGTGCGCGGGCTGCTGATTTCCCGCGATAATAGCGGGCTTAACGGGTTGATCGAAGCCCGTCGCAATGATCGACACGATAAATTCGTTATCGAGCGAAGGTCTGATATCCGCGCCGAAAATTATATTCGCGCCCGGCTTTACGACTCCGGTCACAAGATCCGTAGCCTCGCGGATTTCGTCGAGCGTCATATCGGTCGAACCCATGATATTGAGTATAACTCTCGACGCTCCCTCGATCGACGTTTCGAGAAGCGGACTGTAAACGGCCTGTTTTACCGCGTCGACGGTGCGTTTTTCGCCGCGCGCTCTGCCTATACCCATATGCGCTATACCGCTGTTTTTCATTACGGCGCGCACGTCGGCAAAGTCAAGATTGATAAAGGACGGCGTTACGATAAGATCGGATATTCCCTGAATACCTTCCCTGAGCACGTCGTCGGCATGACGGAACGCTTCGTTGATCGGAATATTGGACGCGTATTCCATGAGCTTTTCGTTGGGAATAACGACTATCGTATCGACTACTTTGCGCAAATTCGCGATACCGATTTCGGCGTTTGCCATACGCGGCGAACCTTCGAAACGGAACGGCTTGGTAACTACGGCCACGGTAAGTTTGCCCATTTCTTTCGAAATGCTCGCCACGACCGGAGCGGCTCCGGTGCCGGTTCCTCCGCCCATTCCCGCGGTAATAAACACGAGGTCCGCGTCCTTAATGGCGTCGGTAATGGCAAGACGGCTTTCTTCCGCGGATCTCTGTCCCATTTCGGGATCGGCACCCGCGCCCTGACCGTGAGTAAGCTTGTCGCCTATCTGTATCCTTGTCTGCGCTTTGCACATACTGAGATCCTGAAGATCCGTGTTGATACCGATAAACTGCGCGCTCTTGATCCCGGCGTCGATCATTCTGTTGACCGCGTTATTTCCGGCGCCGCCTATTCCCACGACCTTAATAACGGCGGGTAATCTCATCATATTGTTTGACGTTATATCCATTCGAATTCTCCTTTAATCAGATTTTCTTAAAAACGTTGCTCCAAAAAGATCTTTTGCCTTTGTCGCTTTTCAACGCCTTGTCGAGCAACGCCCACGCCGCGGACAAAGACGGATTTTCCGCAAGCGGCGCGTCGGGTTTTACAATATCGATTTTCTTGCCGAGCGCAATGCCGAACGCTTCCTTTGCGCCGCGGATAAAGCTTATTCCGCCGCCGGTAAGCGAATAAAGC
>CACZPH010000097.1 GCA_902783025.1 uncultured Eubacteriales bacterium
CCCTTCCGTCGTCTCCGCCTTGGATTCGGTCTTCTTTGCCCCGCCTATTACGTCGCATACCGGCACCGAAAAAGCAATACCTTGCCCGGGCGTGTCCAGCCCGGCGTTTTTGTAAAGAGCCTTGAGTATTTCGTCCTTGAGATCGGACGGAACGAGTATCATTACCATTTCCTTTTCGGGCTGAATAGTAATGTGGAAAAACGACTCCGCTTCCTTGTTGGCGGTACCCTTGGCGTTGATGACCGTACCGCCGCGCGCGCCTACTTCGCGCGCCGTGTCCATTACGAGATCGGAGTATCCCGCGTTGACTATGCAAAGTATAAGTTCGTGAGTGTATTTTTTCATTGCTTCTCCTCCTTGACCTGCATACGGTTATCGCTCAAAAATCTGTAAATAGCCACGCCCATTACCGACGAAAGAGGCACGGTGAACGCTATACCGTTGCCGCCGCGGATGGTGCGGAATTTAGTCTCTAAGTTATCGAGCGCCTTAGGGATCCTGCTCTCTTCTATCACGCTGATGACTACCGCTTTTTCGCGCCCGGTAAGACCGAGCGAACCGAGCATCTGACTGCTTGCCGTACCGTTTGCCAATAGCGTCGTCTGCATATTTACGTGGTAATACTGTAAGGCGTCCGCGTAAAACTCCGCCTTATTCCTGTTGACGATAGTAAAGAGAAGATAAAGCTTTTTTAAGTTCAGCGTATCGGCTTTCGGTCTGTCGGTACGCGTTTTTTTGTCCGTTGCCATAACTCCTCCTTACATAAAGTTGATTATCTGCGCGTCGCCTTCGTCGAGTATCCGTTTCATGGCGATATTTTCGCGGACTTTGCGCTTGATTATCGCGCTGAAACCCAGCATCTGAATAGTAATAAGCGGCGTCATCGCTACCATAGCCACTATTCCGAACGCGTCGGACATGACGTTTTGCGCGCCCGATAGCGTCACGCATACGCCTATCGCAAACGGCAGAATAAAACTCGAAGTGAGCGGTCCGCTCGCAACGCCGCCCGAATCGAACGCGATCGCCGTGTAGATCTTGGGCACGAACAGCGATAAAAACAACGAAATGAGATAGCCGGGTACCAAGTAGTACAAAATGCTGAATCCCGCTATTTCGCGGATCATCGAAAGCATAATCGATATGCCTACGCCGAGCGAGAGCGCTATCATCATCGAACGCTTGTTTACCGAGCCGTTGGTTATTTCTTCGACCTGCTTGTTGAGGACGTGTACGGCGGGTTCGGCAAGTACGACGACGAGACCTATCACGAAGCCGAATACGGGCAGCATTCCCTTGTACTGCGCTATCTGCGTGCCTATCTTATAGCCTACCGGCATAAAGCCTATGGACACCGCGGAAAGGAACAAAACGAGACCCACGTACGTAAAGACGATACCCAGACCGATTTTTGCCAGCGTGGTACGCGGCAGGCGCAGGAGCGTAAAGTTGAGAATTACGAAGAAAATTACCATAAGTCCGAGCGAGATCGCCACGTCCTTGAGCGTTTCCAGAATTTTATGTCCTACTCCCGCAAGAGAGATCCCGGTAAGATCCGAAGAGATGTCGTAAGGAGGAAGTTCGCCCTGCGAAAAAAGTCCGAGCAGGACTACCGCGAGAATCGGTCCTATCGAGCAAAGCGCAATGAGACCGAAACTGTTTTCGCGCACGCCTTTGCCGGCTACGGTACGCGCGACGCCTACGCCGAGCGCCATGATAAAAGGCACGGTAATAGGTCCCGTGGTCACGCCGCCGGAGTCGAAAGATAAGGCGATAAGTCCGCTTTTGCCGCCCACCATAAGCATAGCGACGAACGCGAAAAGCGCCATATACAGGAACATGAGTATCTGCGAAAGATCGCGCTTGAAGATCATTTTGAGCACGCCGAATACGAGGAACATTCCCACGCCCGCGCCGACGGTCAGAACCAGCGTCAGTTCGCCGCCGACTACCGAACCTACCTGTGAGGCAAGCACGGACAGATCGGGTTCGGCTACCGTAATAAGCATTCCGAACACGAAACATATGCCGAGCAAAAGCTTGAGATTGCCTTTCTTGACAAGTCCCACGCCGACTTTTTCGCCCATCGGCGTCATGGACATCTCCGCTCCGAGATTGAACAAGCTCATTCCGAACACGAGAAGCGCCGCGCAAACGGCAAAAACCGCCAGTTCCAAGCCCGAAAGCGAGAACAAAGGCGTGAAATTAAGTAAAAAAACGATAGCCGTGACGGGAAGTATCGAAAACAGCGCTTCGAGCATTTTCCCGGCAATTACCTTACCCATTTGGTGCGCTCCGAAGATTTATCTTATGATATTTTAACATATAATAATCGAAAAATCAACAAGTAAGCCGTAAGTATGCCGTCTAAAATTTATTTTTTGCGCCCGCGCCGTATAAATTTTGCGCGGCGCGGCATTATAAAGATGCAAGGAGGACGAAATAATGGCAACCAAAAGCGTTAAGAATTGCTCCAAGAGCAAGACTAAAAAGCAGTCTACCGTCAAGAATTGTAAGTAAACGGTAAAACGCTTTTTGCGCAGGCAATACTTTTGCCTTCCGCGTAAAAAATCCCGCTCTTATGCGTTAAGAACGGGATTTTTTGTATAACAAAAGGCGGATCGCTCCGCCTTTTTGCCGATTTGAAGCGTATAAATCAAACGCAGGTATAGCCGCCGTCGATGGGAAGGATAACGCCGGTAACGTACGACGCCTCTTCGGAGCCGAGGAAAAGCGCGCCCGCGTTGAGTTCGCCTTCGTTGCCGTATCTGCCGAGGGGCACGGTCGCCTTCATGTACGCGGTGAACATTTCGGTCTTGAGCGTATCGATCGTAAGCTCGGTAGCGAAGTATCCGGGGCAGATCGCGTTGCAGGTAATGCCGTACTTAGCGAGTTCCGCCGCTACCGCTCTGGTAAAGTTTACCACGCCGCCCTTGGAGGTGTGATAAGCCACGGTGTCGAGCGCGGTGTTGCCTACGAGTCCGTACATCGAAGCGATGTTGATAATGCGGCCGTAATTGTTCTTCTTCATGATGTTGGCAAAAGCTCTGGTCATATAGAAAACGCTGTTCATGTCGGTGTTGATAGTGAAATCCCACTCTTCGTTGGTCATATTGAGCACGCCCGCGTTCTTCGCCGAGCCCGCGTTGTTGACCAAAACGTCTACTTTACCGAATTCTTTTTCGACCTTAGCCGCCACTTCGTCAACGTTCTTCGAGTCCGTAACGTCGCATTTGAGGGGAAGTACCTTGACGCCTTTCTTCTCAAGCTCGCTCGCAAGCGCCTCGAGACGCTCGAGACGACGAGCCAAAAGCACGAGATTCGCGCCCTGCTCCGCGAAGCCTTTCGCCATCTGCGCGCCGAGTCCGCTCGACGCTCCCGAAATAACAACGACTCTACCTTTGTAATTAAACATTTCTATAATACGTAACGCTGTTTGGATTTGTCTTTGACTGCAACGCTACTCCTTTACCGAAGCAAACAAATCGATATAATTTAATCGATAAAAGTTTATCGATTTGCTACCTCTTTATTTTACACTATATCCGCTTGCTTGTCAAACGTTTTTCGCCAAAAAAATATATTTTTTTTCGCACGTTTTCCCGCCGTCTTTTTTCGCCGCGAAAACAAGCCGAACGCACGAAAAAAGAGCCTTGCGGCTCAGTCTTCGATAATGCTCGCTATCGCTCTTGCGCAACGCCCGGTCACGCCTTGAAAGTGATTGCCTTCGTTGAGTTCGTAAATTACCGGTACGCCCGCTTCTTTGTAAAACGAAACGATCTCTTCGGTTTTGATCCTTACCCGCGACAGTACCGGATTACGGCTGCGATCTTCCTTGTCTCCGAGCGAAAAGTACATTTTTCGCGGCGGGTTTTTGGGGGCGCGGCTTTTTACAAAATCGGTAAAAGCCGGGTACCACATCGATCCGGAAGCGCTCGCCGCGCGGGAGAAAACTTCGCTTTCGTAAGTCGCGTAAACGGCGAATAATCCAGCGAGCGAGTATCCGCAAACGGCGACGAAAGAAGGGGACGGTATGCGTTTTTTCGCTTCGACGACTATCTTTTCGACGGTTTTTAAAAATTCTTTCGCGCCGCCCGCAAAGTCTTCGCCGCCCTTAAAAACAGCGGGCGCGGGATACGGCGACAAAAGCGCGTTCCAATCCGTAATTTTTACGCACGCGAGCGCGTACGAGCGTTTCGACGCGGCGCGGGACAGCGAATATATTTCGTCGCAATCTTCGTCGCCCGCGATAAAAACCGCGAGCGGAACTCCGACGGCTTTTTCGTAATACAATTCCACCGGGCAGCCGGATACTTCAAAAGATTCTTTCAAACAAATACTCCTTTCCGTTTACCTGCCGATCAACGCTTCGTAGTCGGCTTTGAGATTTACGAAATTGGCGTTACAAATCTCGCAGTCGCGAAGCGCCCTGTGCGCGCCCTCGATATCCGTTCCGTAATGAGCGGCGATGGTAGTCTGCTTGTGGTTTTCTATCCCCGGAATGATTTTGCGGGACAATCTCAATACGTCAACGTAAGAATTGGTAAGCCCTTCGCCGAAAAGCGCGAGAAAATTGTCGTAAAGGAAATTTATATCGAAGTTTACGTTGTGGCCGACCAGCACGTCGCCGCCGAGAAATTCGCGGTATTCGCCGAGCACTTCTCTCGCTCCGCGCGCGTTTTTGACCATTGCGTAGGTTATTCCCGTAAGCTCGGTAACAAACCTGCTTATTCCGTATACGGGGCGAATGAGCGACGAGTACGAACCGACCACGTTGCCCGCGCGAACGCGCAACGCGGAAACTTCTATTATTTCGCTCTCGCTCGGATATAAACCGCTCGTTTCGATATCTATCACGGTGTAGTCGGCGGGAAAAAAGAAAAGACTCTTCCCTTTTTGTTCGCGCGCGACCTTAGCCATTTTGCGCCGCCTTTTCGAGCGCGGCGAGAACGCCGAAAGGAATCGATCTCGGACCGCGAACGTATTTTACGCCGTGCGAGCGCAAAAAGTCTATCGTAAATTCGTCGTCATCATACCTGTGGGTAAACCTGATCGTCGCGACGACGTTCTTGCCGCCCGCCGCGTCGGTCTTTTCGACATTTGTCACCACGCATCTTAGCATTACCGCCGAAACCGGCGCGGTAACGTAAAAATACACTACGTCGCCCGCGATAAGCCCCGGGGCGTGCGGCCACGTAAGAGTTTCGCTCTTCTCGAACGCGCGCAAAAGGTCGAAATATTTCGGGTTGGACGGAACGAGCCATGCTATCGGCTCGCTGCGTTTGCGTTTGCCGCCCGAAAGTACTAAGTCGCGGCTTACGGAGAGCATTTTGAGCGTAAGACCTAAGTCGGCGCTGCCGTCTAACAGCACTCCTATCCAGTTTTCGCGGTTGAGATGATACGCGGGCACTATACCCGGCCGGGTAAGCAAAAATTCGCGGTCGGACAGATCGCATTTTACGCCGAGCATATATACTCTTTCGTTTCCGCTCAGCCCGAGCTTGGAGCGCGGAACGTCGGCAAGTATCGCGTACCACTTGTTGCTTTTTTCGTCGCGCAAAACGCAGTAGCCCGGAAATCTCGCCCACAGGTATTCCGGCTCCGAACCGAATTTTTCCTTAGCGTAAGCGAGTACGTCTTCCTTAAACGCGCCTTTGGTTTCTTCTTGCATGGTGAATTGACTTCCTTTGCGGTCTTTTGACGATATTATAACACTTTTTCGCCGAATAATCAAGCGCGGAAAAACAACGAAAAAGAGCCGCCGTAAAGCGACTCTTTCCCGCGAGTTCGTTCAGTCCTTAAAAAGTCTGTCGAGAAGGCCCTTGAAGCCCGCGCCGTGGCGCGCCTCGTCCTTAGCCATCTCGTGTACGGTGTCGTGTACAGCGTCGTAGCCGAGTTTCTTCGCTCTGACGGCAAGTTCGAGTTTGCCTTTGCAAGCGCCCGCTTCCGCCATATAACGCATTTCGAGGTTCTTTTTGGTCGAGTCGGTCAGCACTTCGCCGAGAAGTTCGGCAAATTTAGACGCGTGCTCCGCCTCTTCGAAAGCGTACCTCTTAAAGGCTTCCGCCGCCTCGGGATAACCTTCTCTCTCCGCAACGCGCGCCATAGCGAGATACATGCCCACTTCGCTGCATTCGCCCTGGAAGTTTTCGCGAAGACCCTTGACGATCTCTTCGTCCTCTACCTGTCCGTCGCCTACGTGATGCTCGCAAGCCCACGCCTCTTTCTCCGCCGGAATCGGCTCAAACTTCGTAGCGCCGCACTGGGGGCACTTTTCCACGTCGTCCTCGACTACCGCTCCGCAAATCAAACATCTTTTCATAATTTTTACCTCCATATTATTTTATAATAAGGCCGTCAGCCGTTATTTTGACTTAAGTCCGCGCTTTACCGCAGTCCGCGCAAAGCCCGTAATATACGTGCGTTTCGTTCTCCGCGGCGAATCCTTGCGGCAATTCGATGGCCGGAAGCGCAAAATCCGTGATACGGTGGCAGTTTTTACACACGAAATGCGCGTGCGGCGTTACGTCCGCGTCGTAATGAGTAAGCCCGTCGGCCGTGCGAAGCGCGACGACTTTGCCGCAGCGTACCAACGCGCCGAGATCGCGGTAAACCGTACCGAGAGAAACGTCGGGAATAGTTTCGCGCACCCGATTATATACCCACTCCGCGTCGGGGTGAGTCTTCGTGGCGCACAACACGCCGTAAATCGTTTCGCGCTGAACGGAATACCGCATATTTCTCCTAAACGATAATCATTACTATTTATAGTATAACATACGGCGGCGGAATAGTCAAGCGGTTTTGCGGAAACCGGAAAAGATTTTACAAAAAAACCGTCCCTTTGACGAAGGACGGTTTTGCGTTTTACTTAAGTCTTGCGAGCCTGTCTGTAACTTCCGCTTTGAAGTCGTCGATGTACGAGCAGATAAACCGCTCGGGCGTGAGCGAATCGTCGAGGATCATAGGCGTCATGTCGATAGCGTAATTGAGCATTTCCGCTTCGTCGGTGGCGTGCGAGGCAAAATACGTGGCGTTGGCAAGCCGCCTGCCGTCAGCCGCGAGATCGTAGCGTTTTCCACCGCAGATCTGACTGTCGAAAACCGACGTGAGAGCGCGCGAAAGGTTTGGGTGTCCGCTTACGTCGAGCACGACTTTTTTCTCGTCGCGAACCCAGTCGAGATCGCGCCAAACTTCGCAACCGAGCAAAAGTTCGGGGCGTTCGGACTTGTCAAGAGTGCGAATAGCCTCTATTACGCGAAGAGCGACCGCGCAATGCGTGTCGTGCTTGTCCGCGAAATTGTGCGTGTAGATCACGCGCGGCTTCGTTTCGCGAATGACCGCGGCAATATTTTCCACTACGCCCGTGGCGTTGGTTTTGACTTCCTTGGACGAGAAAGAGAGAAAATACTGCGCGCCGTATTCGCCTACGAAAGCGGCTTTCTTCTGCTCGAGAACGCGCACCCGCTTCATCATTTCGTCCGTGTAGTCGGCGTACAGCCCGCTCCTCGGCGAGCCCGCGCCGTCCGTCACCACTACGCCCGCAAACGAGCCTTCTTTGCCGAAACACTCGCTTACGCCGTGATACGCCATAAGTTCGATGTCGTCGTGGTGCGCCGCTATGCACAGTCTCTCGACCTTGCGCGCGCTCCCCGACGGATAGTATACGAAACCTTCTTTCTTGGTAAATTCCATACTCTTCTCCTTACTCGTATATTATATAACAAAATAACAAAAAAGTAAAGCAAAAGCATATAAGAACGATAAAACGGCTCGGCGAAAGGGTTTTTATCGTTTCAGGCGATATCGGTTTCGCGCGGAACGGCAAAAAAAGAGGTTTTGGGGAAAGAAATCTCAAACGGATTGACAAAACGGGGGCAAAGTAATATAATAGTTGCTATAAATTATACTTTTCGCGTAAGCGGGGAGTCAGGGAGTTTTTATGGATTACAAGTACGTCGAAAAAAAGTGGAACGATTACTGGAAAGCGCACGAGACAAACGACTTTAAGCCGGAAAGAAAAGGCGAGAAGTTTTACGTGCTCGAAATGTTTTCGTATCCGTCCGGCTCGAATCTTCACTTAGGGCACTGGTACAATTACGCGCCTACCGACAGTTACGCTCGCTTTAAGCGTATGCAGGGATACAACGTTTTTCAGCCCATGGGATTCGACGCGTTCGGCTTGCCCGCCGAAAACTTCGCCATAAAGACGGGCATTCATCCCAAGGACAGCACGACCAAAAATATCGCGACAATGGAACGTCAGCTCGCCGAAATGGGCGCAATGTTCGATTGGCCGCACGAGCTGTATACCTGCGATCCGAAATACTACAAGTGGACGCAGTGGCTTTTTCTTCAGCTCTACAAGCACGGCTTGGCGTACCAGAAACTCGCGCCGGTCAACTGGTGCCCGTCCTGCAAGACCGTCATCGCCAACGAACAGGTCGTGGACGGCAAGTGCGAAAGGTGCGGCGCGGAAATAATACGAAAAGAGATGACGCAGTGGTTTTTCCGTATCACGAAGTACGCCGAAGAATTGCTTAGCGGTCTCGATACGATAGACTGGCCCGAAAAGACCAAATCCATGCAACGCAACTGGATAGGCAAGTCGGAAGGCGGAGAGGTCGAATTTTCGCTCGAAAACGGCAAAACGTTCCGCGTATTCACTACGCGCCCCGACACGCTGGGAGGCGTCGCTTACGTCGTTTTTGCGCCCGAACACCCGCTCGTAAACGAAATAACAACGCCCGACCGTCTCGAAGCGGTCAAGGCGTACCAGGTGGCTACGTCCAAAACCTCGGATATCGAGCGCCAGTCCACGACAAAAGAAAAAACCGGCGTCTTTACAGGCGCGTACGCGATTAACCCGCTCAACGGCGAAAAAGTGCCCGTATGGATTGCCGATTACGTTCTTTCGACTTACGGCACGGGTATCGTCATGGGCGTGCCGTGCGGAGATACGCGCGACTACGCCTTTGCGACGAAATTCGGAATACCGTTTAAGAACGTGGTGGCTTTTAGGGACGGCAAACAACACGAGATGCCGTCGGAAGAATACGGGTACGTTTGCAACACGCCCGGATTTGACGGAATGAAGAGCGAAGACGCGAAACGCGCGATCCTCGATCGTCTCGAAAAACTCGGCAAAAGCTCGCTCAAGATAAACTACAGGCTCCGCGACTGGTCGGTATCCCGTCAGCGCTATTGGGGCGCGCCTATCCCCATGATACATTGTCCGAAGTGCGGCGCGGTGCCGGTTCCCGAAAAGGATCTGCCGGTCGAACTTCCGTACAACGTAAACTTTACGCCCGACGGTCAGTCGCCGCTGGGCAAGTGTGAAGAATTCATCAACGTGAAATGTCCCGTTTGCGGCGGAAAGGCAAAACGCGACTGCGATACGCTCGATACTTTCGTATGCTCGAGCTGGTATTACCTGCGCTATCCCGAAGCGCGCAACGACGAGGCGCCTTTTACGCGCGAGACAGTCGACAAAATGCTGCCCGTCGACACCTACGTAGGCGGCGCCGAACACGCGTGCATGCACCTTCTCTATGCGCGTTTCGTGACAAAAGCGCTGCGCGATATGGGCTATCTCGACTTTGACGAGCCCTTCAAGAGACTCGTGCATCAGGGCGTTATTCTCGGCACGGACGGCGCGCGCATGAGCAAGAGCAAAGGCAACGTCATCAACCCCGACAAGTACGTGAGCGAATACGGCTCGGACGTATTCAGACTGTACCTTATGTTCGGATTCTCGTATATGGAAGGCGGCCCGTTCTCGGAAGACGGTATCAAGGCGATACCGAAGTTCCTCGACAAGCTCGAGCGCGTGATCCTCAAAGCAAACCACTACGGCACTTTCGTTTCGGACAAAGCGAGCGAGAAAGAACTCGAATATGCCGTAAACTACGCTATCAAAAACGTAACGAACGACCTCGATGCTTTCTCTTTCAATACCGCCGTGGCGCGCGTAATGGAATGCGTAAACGTCTTTGGTAAAACGGAAGGCAAGATAGGCGAAGAATTGTATAAGTCGCTGGCAGGCAAACTCGTATTGCTGGTCGCTCCGCTCGTGCCGCACTTTGCGGAAGAGTTGCACGAAAAACTCGGCTTCCAAGGCTCGGTATTCGACGAAAAATACCCCGTATGCGACGAAAGCAAACTCGTAAAAGACGAAATCGAACTCGCCGTACAGGTAAACAGCAAGATCCGTACGCGTATCGTAGTGCCTACGGGCGCCTCAAACGAAGAGATCGAAAAAATAGCGCTTGCCGATCCCAGAATTACCGCGGAAGTGAGCGGCAAAACGGTACGCAAAGTCATCGTTATTCCCTCGCGACTTATCAATATCATAGTAGGTTGATAGAATAAAAAAAGGATTGCCCGATAAGCAATCCTTTTTTTACAAAAGTTTTACGTATGATAAAGAACCGTTTCCGCCGCCGACGGAAGTAAGCCGCGGGATTATCGGCGGTAAATATCGGAACTTTTTACCGCTTGAGCACAATGCGTCTTTCTCCGGCGTTTCGCCCGCCGGCGCGGGATACGGATTTGACGATACCGCTCGTCATTGCGGCGAACGATCGTTTCCGCCGAATTTCAATACAAGCAAAACAAGTCCTACGACCATGACGGCAGGAAACAAAACGGCAAAAATCAACCCCGCTTTCAGGTCGTCCCCTAAGGCGTCGGCGATCCCGCCGACCATAGCGGGACTTATCGTTGCGCCGAGATCTCCGGCAAGCGCCAGAAAAGCAAACATCGCCGTGCCGCCTTTCGGACATTTCTTCGCGGAAATGCTGATCGTTCCCGGCCACATCATCCCGACCGACAATCCGCAAAGCGCACACCCGATAAGGCTTATGACGGGGATCGGCGACAAAGACGCCGCCAAATAGCACGATACGCACAATACGCCGCATCCGAGCATAACTTTTGCAAGGTTAAGTTTTTCGCTGAAAAATCCGTAAACTACGCGCGTTATTCCCATCAAAGCCGCAAAAAGGCAAGGCCCCGCGAGGTCGCCGACGACTTTAGAAACTCCCAGCGCCGATTCCGTAAACGCCGACGCCCATTGAGCCATCGCCGCTTCGGACGCGCCCGCGCATATCATAAGTACGATCATGAGCCAGAACAAGGGATGCCGCAGCAACTTACCTATACGCATACCTTCTCCGTCCTCCACCAGACGTTCGATCGGGCAAAAAACGAAATTAAAGACGTTTATCAGCGGGACCGCCGCCCAGATAAGCGTCAGAATCCTCCAGCTCGCCGTACCGAAAATCGCGAAAAAGATCGTGGAAAACAATACTACTCCGACGGTGCCCCAGCAATAAAACGAGTGCAAAAAGCTCATGACTCCGGCTTTGTTCTCAAACGGGCAGGCTTCGACGATCGGACTTACCAAAACCTCGACGAGCCCGCTTCCGATTGCGTAAAGCACGACGGAAACGATAATGCCGGCAAAGGGATCCGGTAGTATATCCGGCAAAAACGCCATAAGGATCAAGCCCGCGGCGGACAGCGCCTGCGAAGCTACAACGCATACTCTGTATCCGATGGCGTCGGCAAACTTCGTCGCCCCTAAGTCTACGAGCAACTGCGTTAAGTAAAAAATCATCGGGATCATGGCGATCCTTTCGAGCGAAATTCCGTAAGAGTTACGGAACGTAAGGAATAAAAGAGGTGTAAAATTTGCGGTAATCGCTTGCGTGATAAACCCGAGATAACAAGCGATCAGGGTCTTTTTGTAGTTCTTTCGTTGCGTCATTATATCTCCCGGCGATCTTGCGGCGACCGCCTTTGTCAGTGCGTTTTTCCGCCTTTATGATTCGGATCAAAAAGGCGCTTGCGCGATCGGTATTTCAGTTCTTTTTATCTTTGCGGTAACGCGTGGGCGAAACTCCTACGCGCTTTTTGAAATAATTTGAAAAATAATACGCGTCCGAAAAACAGAATCTTTCGCTTATCTCCTTAATGGATAAATCGTCGTTTTCGAGCAGACTTTTCGCGTAATCGATCCTGAGATCCATCAAATACCTGTACGGCGGACGACCGTAACTTTCCTTAAAAGTTTTGATAACGTTTTCGGGCGAAGTGAGAAGATCTGCGGCTATCTCTTCGATAGTCACGGGTTTGTCTACCGAATAATGCAGGATCTGCCTTATTTTAAGGGCCGAAACCGACGCTTTTCGCTTGCCTTGTACGCTTTTTGCAAGGCGCATCAACATTCGTAGGATCACGTCGCTCGCGTCTACGTAAATATCGGCGTTGGACGTCGAAACGGATTCGAGCGCAAACAATTCGTCAAACAGATCCGAAATATCCACTCCGTCGTAAACCGTCCCGGAAAGTCCGTACGATTTGACTATTTCGCCGACTATCTCCGAAGCGAAATTCACCCACTTTTTCTTGTATGGATCAGTCGGATCGGGATAGTATTCGCAAACCTCGCCCGGCTTGAGAAAATACACGTCGCCGGCTTTGACCGTCAGCGTTTTACCGTTGATCTCAATATACCCTTTGCCGCTCTCGACGTATTCGAGAATATACATCCGCACGACCGGACGCTTGATCCTGTAATAGGGCGTGGGGTGAGTTATGCCGCAACACGAAAGTCGGAGCGGTAATTTTTCGAAATACGCTCCGAATTCGATAATGTCTTCTTCGTCAAGCCCCGAAAAATCGGATATGTCGGCAACGTTTATGCGTCTGTCGATAGTACGTTTTTTCTTCATAAATCAATAATCCATATTTTTTTAATATTTTTTCCCATTGTATGTATACGCGTTTGATGATATTATAATATCAAGAAAATAAAAATATGTCAATAAAAATATGTAAAATTGCTTTTTCGGGCGATCCGCCTGAAATATTTTACACATTTGACATAAAAGGAGCGAAAATGAATAAAAGTGTTAAAAAATTGCTTGGCTTAGGCTCGGCGCTTATTTTTGCCGCGACGCTTTCGCCTGTGGCGGCCTGCACGAGCGGATCCCAAAATCGCGGTATGTCCGCTTACGAAATTGCGGTAGAACAAGGCTACGACGGGACCGAAGCGGAATGGCTTGATTCTCTGAAAGGCAAGGACGGCAAAGACGGTAAGAACGGTACGAACGGTAAAGACGGCGTTTCGCCTACGCTCACTATCGAAAACGGTATGTGGGTAATCAACGGTCAGTCCACCGGAGTTCAGGCTACCGGCGAGGACGGTAAGGACGGCAAAGACGGTACTGACGGTAAAGACGGCGTTTCGCCCACTCTCACTATCGAAGACGGTATGTGGGTAATCGACGGTCAGTCTACCGGAGTTCAGGCTACCGGCAAGGACGGCAAAGACGGCAAAGATGGTACTGACGGTACTGACGGCGTTTCGCCTACGCTCACTATCGAGGACGGCGTGTGGGTAATCAACGGACAGTCTACCGGAGTTCAGGCTACCGGCAAGGACGGCAAAGACGGCAAAGACGGTACTGACGGCGTTTCGCCTACTCTCACTATCGAAGACGGTATGTGGGTAATCAACGGACAGTCTACCGGGGTCAAGGCTACCGGCGAAAACGGTAAGGACGGCAAAGACGGTACTAACGGCGTTTCGCC
>CACZPH010000098.1 GCA_902783025.1 uncultured Eubacteriales bacterium
ATATTGCAGCGGAATAGAAAACTATTCGCGATACTTTGACGGCAGACAGCCCGGCGAACCTCCGTTTACCTTGCTCGATTATTTCCCCAAGGATTTTATTATGTTTATCGACGAGAGCCATATGACCGTGCCGCAGATACGCGCCATGTACAACGGCGACGTAGCGCGCAAAACCTCGCTCGTCGACTACGGTTTTCGTCTTCCCGCGGCGTACGACAACCGCCCGCTCAACTTCAAGGAATTCAACGAGCGAATAGGTCAGGTCATTTACGTTTCGGCGACTCCCGCGCCTTACGAACTTAATAAGGCTAACGGAATGGTGGCGGAGCAGCTTATCCGTCCCACGGGATTGCTCGATCCGCCCGTGGAGGTGCGCCCGGTCAAAGGTCAGGTCGACGATTTATTATTCGAGATCCGCGCGACGGTAAAGAACAACGGCAGAGTTCTGGTTACCACTCTTACCAAAAAGATGTCCGAAAGTCTTACGTCGTACCTCGCCGAAAACGGCGTAAAGGTGCGTTATCTTCACTCGGACATCGACACGATGGAAAGAATAACGATAGTCAACGACCTTCGCCGCGGCGAATT
The DNA here is from genome assembly GCA_902783025.1 of uncultured Eubacteriales bacterium. GTDB lineage: Bacteria > Bacillota > Clostridia > Christensenellales > Pumilibacteraceae > RUG12826. Next base: position 589 of record CACZPH010000098.1, read on the forward strand.
CGACGTAGTAGTCGGCATAAACCTTCTTCGCGAAGGACTCGACATACCCGAAGTAAAACTCGTCGCGATACTCGACGCGGACAAGGAAGGCTTTTTGCGCAGCGAAACGTCGCTTATCCAGACGATAGGTCGCGCGGCACGAAACAGCGAAAGCCGCGTAATAATGTATGCGGACGAGCGCACGGGTTCGATGAAACGCGCTATCGCGGAGACCGAACGCCGCCGTCGCATTCAGTCGCAGTACAACCTCGAACACGGCATCACGCCCACGACGATAATCAAAGAGATCAAAAACACGATAAACATCACGACCAAAGCCGACGTAAAGAGCGAGATCAACGATATTCCCAAGGAGATCGAACGGCTCAAAGGTCTTATGGCGGTGGCGTCGTCGTCGCTCGACTTCGAGACGGCTATCACGATGCGCGACCGCATAGCGGAACTCAAAAAATTACAGACTAAACTCAACAAGAAGTATTGATATGGACGTTATAAGAATCAAAGGCGCTAAGGAAAACAATCTCAAAGACGTATCTTTGGAGTTTCCGCGCAACAAACTCGTAGTATTTACCGGCGTATCCGGAAGCGGCAAAACGTCGCTCGCGTTCGATACGATTTTTGCCGAAGGCCAACGCAGGTATATGGAATCGTTATCTTCGTACGCGCGGCAGTTTTTGGGACAAATGGAGAAGCCCGACGTCGAGAGTATCGAGGGCTTATCCCCGGCGATCTCCATAGATCAGAAGACGACTTCGCGTAATCCGCGCTCAACGGTAGGCACCGTAACCGAGATTTACGACTATTTAAGACTTATTTACGCAAGGCTCGGCACCGTGTACTGTCCCGAATGCGGCACGCTTATCGAGCAGCAGACCGTCGACCAGATAGTCGACAAAATTTCGGCATACGAACCGGGTACGAAAGTCATGATCTGCGCCCCTGTCGCGCGCGGCAAAAAGGGCGAATTCAAGAAGGAAATAGAATCGTTCCGCAAGTCCGGCTATTCCCGAATGATGGTGGACGGCAAAGTCGTATCGCTCGACGAAGAAATCACGCTCGACAAGCAGATCCGTCACAACTTAAGCGTTCTCATCGATAGGTTAGTTATCAAAGACGGCATTACTCAACGTCTTACCGACAGCGTAGAGACCGCGCTCAAGATATCGGGCGGTTTAGTCATAGCGTACGTTCCCGACGGAGAAGAACAACTTTTTTCGACCAAATACGCCTGCTCGAACTGCGGCGCGTCGATAGCGGAAGTCGAGCCGAGACTTTTCTCGTTCAACTCCCCGTTCGGCGCTTGTCCCGAATGTACGGGGCTCGGCTTTAAGCAGACGATAGATCCGAAACTTATCTACAAGGACGGCAAAAAGAGCCTTCGCGAAGGCGCGCTTACGATCAGCGGCTGGAACATGGACTTCGGCTCGATGTCGCAAATGCAGTTCGCGGCGCTCGCTAAGGAATATAATTTTTCGCTCGATACGCCGTACAACGACCTTCCCGACAATATCAAGCAAATTTTGCTGTACGGCAACGGCGGCGAGAAGATAAAAATGACCTACGAGAGCGCAAACTTCAAGGGCAGTATGTTCAAGAGTTTCGAAGGCGTAGTCAACAATCTCGAGCGCAGATACCGCGAAACGACGAGCCAGTTTACCAAGTTTGAGATAGAGAAGTATATGCGCGACGTGCCGTGCAATTCGTGCCACGGCAGAAGGCTAAGCAAAGCCGCGCTGTCCGTCAAGTTCGGCGGGCTCGCTATCGACGAACTTTGCGGCAAATCCGTTTACGATATCAAGGATTTCTTCGACAAAATAGAGCTTACGCCCACGCAGGCGACGATAGCCAAGCAGCTTTTGCGCGAGATCCGCGTTCGCCTCAACTTCCTTACCGACGTGGGGCTGGGGTATCTTACGCTATCGCGCTCGGCGGGATCGCTCAGCGGCGGCGAAGCGCAACGCATAAGACTCGCCACGCAAATAGGCTCGTCGCTTACCGGCGTATTGTATATTCTCGACGAGCCGTCTATCGGTCTTCATCAGCGCGACAACGGCAAACTCATCAAGACGATGGAGAAATTGCGTGATCTGGGCAATACTCTTATCGTGGTAGAGCACGACGAAGAAACGATCCGCAGCGCCGATTATATCGTCGACGTAGGACCGCTCGCGGGCGAAAGAGGCGGCGAGATCGTCGCTCAAGGCACGGTCGAAGACATTATCGCCTGCCCGCGCTCCATTACGGGCGACTATTTAGCCGGGCGCAAAAAAATCGAAGTACCCTCTTCGCGCCGCAAGACGGACAAAGGCTTCCTTACCGTCAAGGGCGCAAGGCAAAATAATCTCAAGAATATCGACGTTTCGTTCCCGCTCGGCGTGTTCACGGCGGTAACGGGCGTGTCGGGAAGCGGCAAATCCAGCCTTGTCAATCAGACGCTTTCGCCGTATCTCAACAACCTTATCATGGACGCCAAGCAGCCGGAGGGCGACTGCGACGAAATAGTCGGAGCGGAGCAGCTCGACAAAGTCATCACGATAGACCAAAGTCCCATCGGCCGCACGCCGCGCTCCAATCCCGCGACGTACACGGGCTTGTTTACGCTGATCCGCGACCTGTTCGCAAAGACTCAGGACGCCAAGGAACGCGGCTATACGAGCGGCAGGTTTTCGTTCAATATCAAGGGCGGCAGATGCGAAAACTGCACCGGCGACGGCATAATCTGTATCGAAATGAACTTTTTGCCCGACGTTTACGTGCCGTGCGAAGTCTGCAAGGGCAAACGCTACAACCGCGAAACTCTTCAGGTCAAGTACAAAGGCAAGTCGATAGCGGACGTGCTCGATATGACGGTCGACGAAGCGTGCGACTTCTTCGAGAATATCCCCTCGATTTACAACAAAGTCATTACGCTCCGCGACGTTGGGCTCGGCTATATACGGCTCGGCCAGCCCGCGACGACGCTTTCGGGCGGCGAGGCGCAGCGCGTCAAACTCGCCACGGAGCTTAGCAAGCGCTCCACGAGCAAAACGATGTATATCCTCGACGAGCCGACCACCGGACTGCACATGGCGGACGTTGACAAACTTATCGGTATTCTTCAGCGCCTCGTTTCTTCCGGTAATACCGTCGTAGTCATCGAGCATAACCTCGACGTCATCAAGGTCGCCGATTATATTATCGATATGGGCCCCGAGGGCGGCAGCGAAGGCGGCACGGTCATCGCGACGGGCACACCCGAAGAAGTAGCCCAAAACCCCCGCAGTTTCACCGGTCAGTACCTTAAACCCCTGCTCAAGGCGTAAAATTTGCCGTTTACGGAAAAACGCGTAAAAAAAGGACGAACAATATTGTTCGTCCTTTTCGTTTGCTTTTTTATATCGACTCGCGGAAGCCTTTTCCGGTAATGTCGCTCGTATTGGTTACTATTACGAAGTTGCTTTTGTCCAGCGCCTTTACAAAGCGTTTCAGCCCCACGGCTTGCTTCGTGGTGAGCGCGCAAAAGATAACGGAGCGGTTTTCCTTGGTGTAGCCGCCTTCGAAGTCGTTGCCGACCGTCGCGCCCTTATGCAAAATCTTGGTGATATAGTGGAGTATTTCGTCGGTATATTCGGGTTTTGTGATGACCGTGCAGTATTTGGCGAGGTTGATTCGGTCGAGGAATTTGTCCACCACGAAGACGTTGGCGAGGAAGCCCAGAAGAGAGAATAAGCCTGTTTCGAAGGAGCCTTCCAGCACCCTGAATACCACAGTATCGGCGATTACTATCGCAAGATCGGCAATAAAAAGCGCGGATGAGATATTGAGCGAAGTTTTTTTCTTGATGACCATCGCGACAATGTCCGTGCCGCCTGACGACGCGTTGACCTCGAAGAGCATTGCGCTCCCGAGTCCGTGGCAAAGCGTTGCGAAAATAAGATCCATCAGCGGATAGCGTGTAACGGGCGCCGCGAGCGGTATCAGCCATTCGGCGAGCGCAATTTCGCCCGAAAAGAGCAAAGTGCAGAAAATCGTCTTGATCCCGAAGTTCCTGCCTACGATGATCAGCGCGACGAGAAGTAGACCGGAGTTGATAATGAGGTTGATTATCGAAGTATTGAGCACGGGCCACACGGCGTGCAGGACGATAGCGAAGCCCATTACGCCGCCGGTCGCGAAGTTGTTTGGCATCTTAAAAAAGTACACGCCGAGCGAGCAGATAGTACAGCCGACTATCATTATCAGCAATTCTTTCCAAAATTTCGCCGCTTTGCTTTGCGGTTTATTTTGCGGATCGGGGTATTCCTTCATATAAGGTTCGACGTTTTCCATAAAAACCTCTGTCGTTTCGTAAGTTTGCGGTATAAACTAAATTATATACCTATTATAAGTTTTTGTAAATCGTTTTTGAGCCTTGCATGACGTTATTTTTTTCAAAATACGCGTTGATAGCGTTGATTACGCCCTTTTTGTCCGCGCTCCAAGCGGGAGCGACGAGAATTTTCTTGTTTCCGTCGCCGGTAAGGCGATGAATTACGATATTTTCGGGGATGCGCTCGATAATATACGCAAGAGCCTCAACGTACTCGTCAATCTCCATGACGGTAAACTTCCCGCCTGCGTAGTCTTTTTCGAGCGCCGTACCGCGCAAAACGTGCAAAAGTTGCAGTTTCAGTCCATCAGAGCCGCACTTTACGGCAAAAAGAGCGGAAGAGAGCGCGTCTTCTTTGCTCTCGCCGGGCAGTCCTATAATAATATGCGTGATTACGTTTACGCCGATGTCATTGAGCGATCTTACCGCCTGCGCGTAAACGTCGTTTTCGTAGCCGCGGTTAATGCGTTTTGCCGTCTCTTCGTTTGCCGTCTGAAGTCCGAGTTCCACGAAAACGGGTTTTATCTCTCTAAGCGACTTGATAAAATCCATTACGTCGCCACCCAGACAGTCCGGGCGCGTAGCGACGGAGAGAGCGACTATTTCGTCGCGTTTCGCCGCGTCCGTCATGCGGTTTTTGAGTCTTTCGCTCATTTTGTAAGTGGCGGTGTAGCTTTGGAAATACGCGATATACGCTTGCGGATTCTTAGTCTTTACGCGCGCTTTTGCCCGCGCCAAAGCCTCGTTTATATCCCCGCTTTCGGCAAAGTCTCCGCTGCCGCCGGCGCAAAAAACGCACCCGCCGCCGTTGTTTTCGTCGCGGTGCGGGCACGTATAACCGCCTTCGAGCGCGAGTTTGTATACTTTCGTGCCGAATCTTGCGCGGAAGTAGTCGTTTGCGCCGTAGTATCTTTTCATTAGTCGTCTAAGGATGCGTACACGATATTTCTCAGGCGAGGATGAACGATATGTTCCTTATTGTTGAGCATACTTTGCATATACACGATCGAAACGCCGCCTTTGGGATCCGCGTGGACGTAGGAGCCCGCCGCGCCGCCCCAACCGAATTCGCCGACGTTGGATAGCGTGCCGCCGCGAGCCGGGTCGATAAGCGTCCTTACGCCGAGACCATAGCCGTATCCGACCACTTGCGGCCAGTTATAGTACGGGCGCGTAACGTCGTTAAGCATATCCGAGCGCCATAGGTCGACGGTGCGCGAAGAGAGTATGCGGTTGCCGTTGGGCGCGAGTCCTCTATGGGTCATCGTTTCGGCAAATAAAATCATGTCGTCCAGCCGCGATATAACTCCCGCGCCGCCGCTGTCGAAGTTGTTTGTAAAAATATACATACAGTCGTCGTCGAGCCGCACGGCGAGTTTCTTTTCGTCGTCGTATCTGTAATTCGCCGCCATGCGCGCCTTTATTTCGTCGGTGTAGTGGTAGTAGCTGTTTTTCATGCCGATCGGATCGAAAATATTTTCCTTTACGTAGTCGCAAAAGCGTTTTCCGGATACTTTTTCGACGAGCCGCGCCAAAACGTCGTGGCACAGGCTGTATTGCCATTTCTCTCCCGGCTCGAAGTCGAGCGGGTGTTTCGCTATCGCGGCAACTATATCCGCCGTCGATGCGTTGTCGCCGTATTTTGCCAAAACTTCGCGTATTTCGGGCGTATCTTTGTCGTAATTGAGTCCCGCCGTCATAGTAAACAAGTGGACCACAAGCATGGGTTTAGTCGCCTTTACGACCGTTTTGTTCCCGTTTTCGTCCGTCTTAAACACTTTGAGATCGGCAAATTCGGGCAGATAGTCCGACACCTTGTCTGTAAGCAGGAATTTTCCGCGCTCGAGCAGTTGCAAAGCCGCCATCGTGGTACAGCACTTCGAACACGACCACATATTATACATTGCGTCGCGCCTGAGCGGTTCGTCGCAGTCCGGTCGCATAAGTCCGACGGAGCGGTAATAAATTTCTGTGCCGTCCTTTATTACGGCTATTTGCGCCGACGGGATCCCGACGACGGAAGGAAGAGAATCGATATATTCGTCAAGTTTTCTGAAGTTCATTTTTTTCTCCTTTTCGGCGTTAGCCGAATGCGTTTTGTACAAAAAAAGAGCAGTAGCGTGTACTACTGCCCTTACTCTGTAAAATCAGTCGAGATAGTTGTTTACGAAGAATACGCCCGCAAAAGAAGCGACGGGGAAGAGCGAAAGTATAGAGCCCGCGCACATATACGAGTGCGGGAACGATCCGCCCCAGATAGAGTCGAAGTCATAAACCATACTGTAAGTCTTGTAGTTGGTATCGAGCTGGAAGTTAACGCCGATGCAGTAAGCGGCGCAACCAACGAAGATAAGGATACCCATTACCATAAGGGTAAGGTTGATGATATTCGAGAGTTTTCTGTCGAAGTTGATCTTGATGAGTTTTGCCGCCGCGAGCAGGAAAACGACGTTGTAGACAATTCCGACGATACCTACGAAAACCATAAGATAAAGCACAACTTTAAGGAAGCCCGCCATACCGCCGCCGCCTTGAGAGAAGAGGAGGTATCCGTCATAAGTGATATACTGCTGAGTAGGATCGGCGCCGAGCGACGAAGTGATCGTATAAATGGTGGACGCGTTGTCGTTAAGGTACGCGGTGGTGTAGTAGAAATCGAAGAGAGGAAGGAAAAAAACGAGCGCGCACGCGACTATCGTGATGCAAGCGGAAATAATTTCTCTTCTCTTATACGGGAATACGAGCGAATTGTCTTTCGCCATTCCGGTAAATATCGAAGTGCCTACGAGACCGATCGCGGAAAGAATGCACATAATATACGAACAAGGTCCTACTTTGCTGTAAATACCGGTAGTGAAGTAGGTCTCGAAATGGCTCCAACCGCCGCTTGCGCCTTCTTTGGTGTTGAGATAATCGACGTAGTTATTGACGCTGAGTATCATAACGAACGACAACGCGGTCATAACGAGCTGGAAGATGATAAACCATTTTTTGGGATAAACTTTTTCGGGATTCTTCTTGCTTCCGCGTAAGAACAAAAATCCGAGCGCTATCGAAGCGAGCGCTAAACCGAAGCACAAAATGCTGAATACGACGAAAAGCGCTTCGGCTTCCCTGCCGGCTTTGCAGTATTCGAGCATACCCACGAAAACCATCTTGAATCCGCTGATGACTTCGGAATGCATCGTAATGGCACCGTAAGAGTCGGTGACCGTTTTGGACACGGTTACGAAAGGAAAGAATAAGGACGCTATTACCAAGAGGCCGAGAGCCATACTGATGATGTAAATAATGCGCTCTTTAAGTTGTTTGCTCATAATCTTCTCCAATTTTAGACTGAGTATAATCTCGTACTTATCATTATATATTTTTAAGTGCGCCGTGTCAAGTGTTTTGAGTTTTTTAATAATGATAAATAATATTTTATATATATTTTTCTATATTCCGCGCCCGTGATGAAAAAGGATCGTAACGCAAAAAAACCGAAAAAAAGTTTAGAAAAGTTGTGAAAAACAGTTGACTTAAAAGTAGGTATGTGGTATTATATTTAGGCTGTCGCAAAA
>CACZPH010000099.1 GCA_902783025.1 uncultured Eubacteriales bacterium
AAATCCCAAGATACGCAAGAGATTTGACCTGCTTTACGATGGTGAAGATCTTACCGAATTCGTACTGTGGAAAAGCAGAGCGAGCGGCGATTACGCTTTGGGGATCGAGCCGTCGACGACGAAACTTGATGATCACTTTAAGTACAAGACCATACGTAGCGGAGAGAATAAGAAAAATAAAATAAAGATTTCAATATCAAGCTACTGAAAAAAGAACTTGCCGTCGGGCAGGTCTTTTTTTTTAACACGCGGCAAAGGAGACGAATAAAATGTAATAAAACGAATGAGGAAAAATAATGTTGTTTTTGTTTACCGCTTTTGCCGTTTCGATCGACGCGTATCTCGTGGGAGTGGGATTAAGACGCGGCGCTAAAGAATGCTATAAAGCGGCGTTGAGCGTCTTTGTATGCGTGTTTATCGTAAGTTTCGCGGCGTTTTGCCTCGGATCGAGCGTGAATATTGCGGGGAAATGGTTTTCCTTTGTAGGTGCGGCGGTATTTTTCGTACTCGGATCGGTTAAGTTTTTCGAAAAGGAAGAGCGAGAAACGTTTTTGCTTCCCCCAAAGCGCGTTTCTTCCGGGTGGAGATATTGGGCGCTGGGAGTCGGGGTGAGCGTCGATTGCGTGCCCCCGTGCGCTTTATTCGCCGTTTCCGTGATCGAGGCGGCGGTATATTCGGCGATACTCGCGAGTATGCATCTGATTTTTCTTTTGTGCGGATCGATAGGTTTTTCGGCTATCGGAAAATCGGCGGTCGTCGATAAAATCTCCGGGTTGATGCTGATGACGGTCGGAATTTTGAAATTGGCGGTGATATAGAATGGAATGCTTCAAGGTGATCGGAGGACGAAAATTCGACGGGAAAACGCGTAATATCGCTTCGAAGAACGCGATTTTACCGATTTTGGCGTGTTGTCTGGCAATAAGCGGCGAAGTCGTTTTGAGGAATTGTCCGAGGCTGAGCGATATAGACGCAATGCTCGATATAATACGCGCTACCGGAGGCAGAGCCGAGTGGGATTCGGGCAATATCGTCGTCGACTGCACGCAAAGCGAGCCGCGGGATATCGGCGCGGAACTTACGGGCAATATCCGCTCGTCGGTTTTTGTCCTCGGTCCGCTCCTGACGCGGTTTTCTACGGCTTCGGTCAGTTATCCGGGCGGGTGCGACATAGGCTTGAGACCTATCGATTTGCATATTTCCGGCTTGAGAAAATTAGGCGCGGAAGTGATCGACGAAGGCAGAAAAATATCCGTCGACGGCAAAAATATGCGGAACAGCGCGGTTTTTCTCGATTTTCCGTCGGTAGGCGCCACCGAAAATCTCATTATGGCGAGCCTGCTCAAAAGCGGCAAAACGATTATACATAATCCGGCGCGGGAACCCGAAATAGTCGATCTTGCCGACTTTATCAACCTTGCCGGCGGAAAGGTGCTCGGGGCGGGAGGAAACGTAATCGTTGTCGAAGGGGTGAATAAACTTAACGGATGCGAATACTTTCCGATGCCCGACAGGATCGTGGCGGGAACGCTTATGATAGCGAGCGCGATAGCGGAGGGCGACTCTGTAATAGAAAACGTTGATCTTCGTCATCTCGGAAGCCTGACGGATATGCTGAGCCGCTGCGGGGTAGGTATAACGTCGTATCGGGATTCGGTTCGGGTAAGAGCGAAAAAAAGGCCGAAAGCGATCGGGAAGACCGAAACGCAGCCGTATCCCGGATTTCCGACCGATCTTCAGGCGCAATTCGTAGCGTTTTCGGCGTACTGCGACGGCTGCAGCGTAATGATCGAAAACCTGTTCGAAAGCAGATTCAAGTACGTGGGCGAACTGCTCAGAACGGGCGCCGACATAACGGTAAGGGACAGAGTGGCGGTCGTTCGGGGAAAGAAAAGCTTAAGCGGCGCGGAGATGGAGGCGGGAGATCTCAGGGGCGGCGCGGCGCTTGTTCTGGCGGCGCTGGGAGCAAGGGGAGAAAGCGTAATAAAAGGGCTAAAGCATATCGACCGAGGCTACGAGAGACTGGAAAACGCTCTTTCGGCTCTCGGCGCGGATATTAAAAGAACGAAGATGTAAGTGACGAAATCGCTCGAATTTGAGCTTATTCGTAAAAAAATATTGATTTTGGTCC
>CACZPH010000100.1 GCA_902783025.1 uncultured Eubacteriales bacterium
ACGCCTGCGGTATCAAGCGCGCCGCGAATGATGTGGTAACGCACACCGGGCAAATCCTTCACTCTGCCACCACGAATAAGCACGACGCTGTGTTCCTGCAAATTGTGTCCGATTCCCGGAATGTAAACCGTACCTTCCATCTTATTAACAAGACGTACTCTCGCAATTTTACGAAGCGCCGAGTTGGGCTTCTTGGGCGTCGTGGTCGTAACCGAAAGGCATACGCCGCGCTTTTGGGGGCAGTTCTCGAGTATCGGGCTCGCCGACTTGAAAACGACCTTTTCTCTACCCTTGCGAATTAACTGGTTAATCGTTGGCATTATTACTCTACCTCCTTTTAGTAGTCTTGCCCCGCTCTTTTCAAAGCCGGACAGTAAAATTTTGTTTTGTGCATAATTCTACACACTACGACATTATACTAAAAAGTCAACTTTAAGTCAAACAAATTGAGGCATTTTTTTCGTTTGTTGCGGACTTTTTTTTAAAATTTGCGTTTTAGCCGCGCTTGACATACAATATATTGAAAACGCGCACGCACGCGCATAAACGGAGACCCGCAAAAAGAGTTTTCGCCCTTTTACGCGTTTATATACGCGAGAAGTTTTTGCGCTTTTGTCCGGAAAAGCGAAAAAAGGGTTGCGCGAGGCATAAAAAAGTAGTATAATCATTGTATATTTATTTTTACACTTTTCGGAGGAAAAATGAAAAAGCCATTAAGATTTTTGCTATGCGTTTTCGCCGTGTGCCTTGCGGGCTGTATCGGCGCGTGCGGTTCGAATCCTACGTCTCAACCCTCAACGCCGGTCGACGATACGCCCGTCGTTCAGCCGGACAATCCGCCGGTCGTCGAGCACGTCCATAACTACGGGACTCTGGTCGAGTACGATTCGTCGTCTTGTCCCGATACGCCGGGTCATATCGCTTACTATCACTGCGAAGAATGCGGCAAATACTTCGACGAGGACAAGAACGAAGTCGAGTCGATCGAACTTCCGCCTGCGGCGTCGCACGAGAAAAAAACATCGTTCTATATCTGCGCGGGTTGCCGCAAATTCATTTTGTCTTCGCCCGAACAACTCACGTCCGTAGCCAAGATCCGCCGCGAATCGTTTAACGTCGTATTGTTCCCGGGCGAATACAACGTGGGCAGCCTCCGGATAGAAAAAGATTCGAAAGTAGAATCCCAACAGGTTTTTAACTTCGAGATAGAAGGCGAAGGCGACGTCGTTATCAACGCGAAATCCTTATACGTGGGCAAAGGCATTACCCTGAACGTCGTGACGGAAAATAAGGTCACCGTAAAATCCGACAATATCGAGATAGACCGGGGATCCGAACTCAATCTTACCTGCCGCAAGGACTTTAAGCTCGAATGCCGGCATTACGAAGTCGACACCGGAGCGCGCGCTACCGTGATCGCCGAAGAAGACGCGGACGTTACGTTCGACGGTCAGCTCAACGCGTGGGGCGAATTCAACGGCAAAAACATCAATTTTATCAACAACCTCTCCCCCTCCGACGGCACCGCTTACGGCACGGAAGGCTACATCGCTTTCCCGCACGATATCTGCGTATTCACCAACGGCTCGCTCAACCTTGACTCCTGCCTTATCACGATAGTCCGCAACGACGAGCTTCCAACCGGTATTTACGCGGCTGTCGCGCCGGATCTCGCGCCTTACGACGGCGAAGGTCCGCTCGCGTTCGTCAACGTCAAGAACACCGTTTTCGACTGCAACGGCAGCAGACCCATTCAGGCGCGCGGCGACGTTTCCATCGACGGCTGCACCTTCAATTCGCCGTACTACTACGCGGCGCAATTCACTTCGGATTGCGAACAAAGAACGACCGCGAAGATAGTAAACTCGACGGTTGTCGACACGCGCGACTACCAGGAGGGCAGGATCCAGAGATGCTTAAGCTTCGCTTCGGGCGAAACCTTCTATAATCGTAACGTCGACGTAATATTCGATAACGTGACCTACAAAGGCAAAAACGAATTCCACTCGTGGTATTTTGCCGGCACGAGAAACGAAGAAGATACGTTTACGTTCAAAAACGCCGCGGGCGAAGAGATCGACAAACTCATCGTCGAAGCGGATCCGGAATAATAACAACGTAATAAAGCGGAGAAACGCCGATCGTGTTTCTCCGCTTTTGTTTTACATCTTTTTCCCGGAATATCTTATTTTGCGGTTTTCTCCGCCGTTTCTTCCTTCGGCTCGTTTTTCTTTCGCGCGGTATTGACCGCCGTCGCAACGGCAAAAGCCGCAAGATCGAAGACGATCGGGATATAATATGTGCCGGCGCGCCAAAGCACGAGCGTCGAGCCGAGCGTCGGAGAGGAAAGGACTGACGCGAAAACGAGCGAAAACGCGACTTCGGTCGTGCCCGCCGAGCCGGGAAGAGGTATCACGTTGGAAATATACACCGCGGCGAGAAACAGAGCGTAAAACTCAAACGCTTCGGCGATATCGAACGCCGCGCCCGATAAAAGCAAGTACGAAAGATAAGGTAAAATTCCGCTTCCGAACATATACGCCGCATACGTCAGCATCGGCGGAATAAAGACGTAAAACCTCCGCGCGACTTCGGCTATCTGCGCACGGTAAGCGCCGAACCATTCGAGTTTTTTCTCGATAAACTCCGCTTTGTCGAAATTTTTCCTGAATTTGCCTATAAGCCACGCGAGAAACGGAAAGAATTTGCGCGAGAGCGCCGGGCAAAACGACAAAAGACATATCGCGCCGAATACCGCCGCGTTAAAAGCAAGCCCCACCGACACTACGGCGAAAAGATATACCGTTACGCCGTTTATCGTGACGGTACGGCCGCTTATCGCGAGCGCCGTCGCAAAAGCCGCATAGACCACTATCGACGTAAAACTGTACACTACCTGACATTTTACCAGTCCCGTCACGGTATCCGACGGGGGAACCGACGCGCCGTACTGGTAGTACGCCATGAGCGGAAAATGCCCGGCTCTGAGCGGAGTTACGGACGAGCCGAGCCTGCCCGAAACGGTGTTTATAATACATTTTCCGTACGGCATGGCGCCGCAAAAAGTACGATAAACGTAAAAATCGATAAGCGACAGCAAGCACACAAGCGCGAGACTTGCCGCCGTAACGCAAAAAAAGTCGCTCCACTTTATCGCCGACAGCGACTGCGCGGTCACGACTTCGCTACGCGTAAGATAAATTACGGCGAGCGCGGTCAGCACGAGTATCAAAGCGCCGTTGATCGCGTATTTTACAGCGTTTTTTTTCACGCTTTATCCTCTTTTTCGTCGTCGCGCGCGGGTTTCGCGGGTTTGACTCTGCGGAAAAATTTCCACGTAGTCCCGTCCTTATCCTGGGACTTGTATTCGTCGAGTTTTTCGCCGAGTTTGGCAGCGGGTCCGAGCGAGAAGAGGAAGCGCACTTTTTCTTTGATTTTTTCGCCGCTCAAGCGCACGGAAAGCTTGAATTTTTCGTATTTTACGGTCAGTCCGTTTACTTTCGCCCACTCCGTAATGCGCGCCACTATCTTAAACGAATATATGATATCTACGGCGAAAACGCCGAAAAACACCCCGATAAAAAACGAAAATTCGATATGATTAGCCAAAAATTCTATCGCGCCAATTATACGCGAGTGCAGCACGAGGTAATAAAACGCGCCTATCGCGCCCCAAAAGAAAGTGAACAACGGACAGATTATTCCCTGAACGTTGCCCCATTGGTTGGAGTAATCCCAGAGTTTGACCTTGAGTCCCTTGATAAACACAAGCCCGGTAATATATTCGATAAGGGTCATGCTTACCGTTATGAGCGCGATCACGAATACCGTTCTCCACGCGGATGAGGCAATAAACGAATAATCTATCGAGCACAGCAGAAAAAGCCCTACCAGTCCTACTCCGTACAAGGGAACGTAAGGTCCTACGAAGAAACCGGGGTTTATCCATCTTCCGTGGGCGACGCGCCTGTAAAACAGTTCGAGCACCCACCCGAGTAAACTCCCGATAACGAATATTAAAGCAAGCTCCAAAAATATTACCATATCAATCTCCGGATAGTATGCGCTTTATTCCGTCCGAATCATACAAAACCCCGCTTTCGCTTAAGTCGGGGTTTTGAACAAAATCAAATAAAATCGTCGAGATTTTCGGTAGGATTGTTAAGTTCTTCCTTAAGCTCGTCGCTGCTCTTGATGTCTATTTTGTCGGCGAGATTTTCGAGCCCGTCGTCTTGATTTCCTTCGTAATCTCCGCCCATCGAGAAACTGCCTTCTCCCTTCGGCGCGGTCTTTTCGAGCTGACGGGCGCTCTCGGATTCGTTTATGTCCTCGAAGGTCGTGTACATACCTCTCCACATTACCGGGACTCTGCCCATTTCGCCGTTACGGTGCTTCGCCACATGGATCTCCACGCGGTTGCGCACGTCTTCCGGAACGGATTCGTCGCGCGCGTCGTGTTCGCGGTAAATAAACAGTACGATATCCGCGTCCTGTTCGATAGATCCCGATTCGCGCAGGTCGGTAAGACGCGGTATCTTATCGTTTCCGGTACGCTGCGTCGACACACGGTTAAGCTGCGAAAGCAGCAATATCGGCACCTGCAATTCCTTGGCGGCAAGTTTCATGGCTCTCGATATCTCCGAAACGTCCTGCTGGCGCGAATCGACTTTTTTGCCCGAACTCATAAGCTGGAGATAGTCGACCATTACCATATCGAGACCCTTCTCTCGCTTTAGTCTGCGGCACTTGGAAAGTATCTCGACCGGCGTGGTGTTGGCGTTGTCGTCGATAAAAATCTGCGCCTGGGCGATACGATTGCGCGCCGCGTGGATACGTCTCCACTCGTCGGCGGTAAGCTGACCTTTGTTGGCTTTGCTCATATCGACCTTCGCGACCGAACAAAGCATACGGTTGGCTATCTGCGTGGACGACATTTCGAGCGAAAACACCGCGCACCTGAAAGGATCGACGTTGCCCGACGGCGTTTTGCGAACGTTGGAAAGCGCCGCGTACGTGATAAAGTTCATTCCAAGCGAAGTTTTACCTTCGCCGGGGCGCGCGCCTATTACGATAAGATCGGACGGATGAAAACCGTTGAGTATCGCGTTAAGTTTCTTGTATTCGATCGGAACGCCGCTGACTCCGCCCGGATTCTTGTATATTTCCTCCAGCCTTCCCACCGCGTCGTCCACAGCCTCGTACATCGGCGTAAGCGTTTTGCGTCCTTCCTTCTCGCTGAGAGCGTATATTTCGCGTTCGGCAAGAGCGAGCGCGTCGTCGTCGGGATCGGACGAAAAAGCGGTATCCATGACTTTGCCCGTCGCTTCGATAAGTCTGCGGAGCATCGAATTTTTCTTGACGATGTCCACGTAATATTTGAAGTTGTCGGCGGACGGTATCGCGTCGGTAAGCGACGACAGGTAATTTATGCCGCCTACCGCGTCCATTTTACCCATCGCCTCGACTTCCTGCACGAGCGTAACGATATCTACCGGCTGATTTCGCACGTAAACGTTGAGCATGGCGGTAAAAATATCCTGATGCGCGCGCTGATAAAAATCCTCGCTCTTAAGGTCGGACAAAATCGCCACCGGGGCGTCTTCGCTGATAAGCACGCAGCCGAGAACGGATTTTTCCGCTTCGTCGTTATGCGGCAAGATCCGCGCTTTTACGTTGGGATGCGTTGCTTTTTCTTGACTTGCGGGCATAAAATTGCCTCCTTGTTACTTGTTTTCTTCCTTTGCCATAGCCTTTTTGCGGGCTTCGGCTTTGGCTCTGAGTTCCGCGTCGAGTATGGTCTTGCGGATACGGAACGACGTGGGCGTAACTTCGAGATATTCGTCGTCGCCTAAGTATTCGATAGCCTGTTCGAGCGAAAGATTGAGGTGCGGAACGAGTCTTAACGCGTCGTCGCTGCCCGAAGCACGCATATTTGAAAGCTGTTTTGCCTTACATACGTTGACTACGATATCGCCGCCCTTGGGGTTTTCGCCCACGACCATACCCTCGTAAACTTTTACGCCCGGACCGATAAAGAGCGGACCGCGCTGCTGCGCGTTGAATAATCCGTAAGTTATCGATTCGCCGGTCTCGTACGCTATGAGCGAACCGCACGAACGGCGCTCGATGTCGCCGCGATACGTATCGTACTTGTCGAATACCGAAGTGAGTACTCCTTCGCCCTTTGTGTCGGTAAGGAATTCGGATTTATAACCGAAAAGTCCGCGCGACGGAACCGAAAACTCCATACGCATACGGTTTTCGCCGAAAGGCGTCATGCCTTTGAGCTCGCCGGCTCGCTTGCCCATTTTCTCGATGACCGCGCCCACGCAGTCCGCGGGAACGTCGGCTACCATGTCGTCGATAGGTTCGCAAACCACTCCGTCTATCGTCTTGAGCAGGACTCTGGGCATCGAAACCTGAAATTCGTAGCCCTCGCGACGCATATTTTCGATAAGGATCGAAAGATGCATTTCGCCTCTGCCCTTGACGGTAAAGCTCTCGCTCGTTTCGCCGTCTTCGACCTTGAGGCTAACGTCCTTGATAGCTTCCTTGTACAGTCTTGCGCGAAGGTGGCGCGACGTTACGAATTTGCCTTCTTTGCCGGCAAACGGCGAATCGTTGACTCTGAAAGTCATTTCTACGCTCGGTTCGCTTATTTTGGGAAACTCTATCGGCGTGGGATCGGCCGGATCGCACAGCGTGTCGCCTATGGAGACGCCCTCTACGCCGCTTACGCAAACTATATCGCCTACCGTCGCCCTGTCGACCGTAACGCGGCGCAAGCCTTCGAATTGATAAATATTGGTAACTTTGGCGCGTATTGCCTGATCGGGCGCGTGGTAATTGGTAAGAATTACCGGTTCGTTTTGTACAAGAGTGCCGCACTCTATTCTGCCTATTCCTATCGAGCCGACGAAATCGTTGTAATCGAGTGCGGAAACAAGCATTTTTACGGGTGCGTTCGCGTCGCCGGACGGCGCGGGGATATGGCGCACTATCGCCTCGAAAAGCGGTATAAGATCCTTGCCCTGCTCGCCTTCTACCGTGCTTGCCGTGCCGTTACGCGCCGAGCAGTACACGAAAGGACTGTCGAGCTGCTCGTCGGACGCGTTGAGTTCCATGAGAAGTTCCAGAACTTCGTCTTTGACTTCGGCAAGCCGCGCGTCGGGGCGGTCTATCTTATTTATAACGACCACTATCGGGTGGTTGAGTTCGAGCGCCTTCTGGAGTACGAAACGCGTCTGCGGCATAGTGCCTTCGTACGCGTCGACCACCAAAATTACGCCGTTTACCATTTTGAGTATCCGCTCTACCTCGCCGCCGAAATCCGCGTGTCCGGGCGTGTCGACGATATTTATCTTGTAGTTGCCGTACTTTACCGACGTGTTTTTAGCAAGTATGGTAATACCTCTTTCACGCTCTATGTCGTTGGAGTCCATTACGCGCTCTTCGACCGCCTGGTTGGAGCGGAAAACGCCGCCCTGTTTCAAAAGCGCGTCCACAAGCGTCGTCTTGCCGTGATCGACGTGCGCTATAATCGCTACGTTTCTTATTTGTTCGTTAGTCATATCGGGTCCTTAAAAAGTTAAGATTTCATCATTTTCCGTATTATCGTCTACGCGTTTTCGTCGGTATTGCCGCTTTCGTTTTCGCTCTTTTGGGGAGCTTGCTCGCTCTCGTGCGTTTCCTCTACGCTTTCGTACAGGTCCGAATCGGGCGTCTTACGGAAAACGCGAGGAGGGATCGGAGCGAAATCCGCTCCGCGTTTGATTACTTTTTTCAGCATAATGCGTTTGCGTTCGGTTTCGGTCTCGTCGACAAGCACGCCCGTCGCGGCGCCGCTTTTGCGCGACTTAAGAAGCGCGATAACGACGAACGCTCCCGCCGCGAGCGCGATAAACACGTACCACGTGATGAAATTCGGCTGTCTGCGGGTGTAAGTTATATTATTTTTCGGAGAGCTTGACGGCTCGCTCAGGTCGAGTTCCGCGACGAAATATCCGCCTTGTCTGCTCTTATCGGAAGACATGAATAATTTCTTTTGGAAAGCGTACTTTACGGTAATGTCGCCGACCGTCCCGCTCGTTCCCATCGCCGAAGACAGCGAGGGTACGGCTTTCGCCCCGTACTGATACCCTTTCTTGAGTACCGCCACCACGCGACTGAGCCCGCTGTAGCTCATCGGATCTCCCGAAACGCCGGAATTGTAAAAGGTCGCGTAATCGTACAACGGATTTTCCGTCTCGAAAACGTATTCGGAATAGAAAAATCCGTCGTTTCTGCTCCTGAGCGTAGGCGCTTCTTTCGGCATAAAGTTCTCGTCCTGGAGCACGCTCAGGGTAATATTGCCGGTCTCGGTCGACTCGGTATAATAACTGAGATCGCTCAGCAGCGGATAGCCGCATACGTCGAAAACTTCGGAAAGATACTCGTTGAGATCGATCACGTCTTCGCGCTTCACTCCGCTTAAGTTTACGTTGAATTCGTACTCGAAAACCCCGCCTCTGTCGATCTCGGTCATCGTGACCGAAGCGCAGGACGAGAAAAACGTCAGCGTAAAAAGCGCGACAAGTAAGCATATTATCCGCTTAATCTTCACTCATAGCCTCCAATTCTTTGAGCGTGGCGCTCATTTCTTCCATCGCGTCTTCGAACGGCTTCTGAGTGCAAAGGTCCACGCCGGTAAGCTTGAGTATCTCGTACGGCGAATCGCTTCCGCCCGCGCTGAGGAATTTTTTGTATTGATCGAAATATCCGGGAACAGTAAGGATATTCTTCGCGATGGAAATAGCGCTCGTGATGCCGGTAGCGTATTTGTACACATAGAACGAAGTATAGAAATGCGGTATGCGCGCCCATTCGTAAGCGATCTCCTTGTTGTGCTTTACCGCCTTGCCGTAATACTTCTTGTTGAGTTTGTAATACGTCTTGTTGAGCGCGTCGGGAGTAAGCGCCTCGCCCTTGTCGTCCATCTCGTGCGCGATCTTTTCGAATTCGGCGAACATCGTCTGACGGAAAAGCGTCGTGCGGAACATATCGAGATAGTACGAAAGCAGGAATTTCTTGAGTTCCTTGTCCTTCGCCTTAGCCAGCATATCTTTGAGAAGCAAAACTTCGTTGACGGTCGACGCGACTTCGGCTACGAAAATCTCGTAATTCGCCTTAGCGTACGGCTGAGTATGATTGGAATAATAAGTATGCATCGAATGCCCGAGTTCGTGCGCTATCGTAAAGATATCGTGTACGGTAGCCGAGTAATTGAGCAGTACGAAAGGCTTGGTCCCGAAGCAACCGCCGCTGTACGCCCCGCTGCGCTTATTCTCGGTTTCGTATACGTCCATCCATCTCTCGTCGTAAGCGCGCTGAAGCATACCCGCGTATTCCTCGCCGAGGGGCTTGAGTCCCGTCTTGACCATTTTGAAGGCTTCTTCGAAGTCCACGGAAAGTTCCGCCGACGTGATAGGCACGTACATATCGTACATATTGAGCGTGTCTACGCCGAGGACTTTTTTGCGGAGCGCGACGTATTCGTGCATCGTCCCGAAGTTCTTATGAACGGCCTTGAGAAGATTGTCGTATACTTTCTCCGGGACGTTTTCGTTGAACATCTTCATTTGCATACAGGACTTAAATCCTCTTGCGCGCGCGATGAAGTTGTCTTTTTTGACGTTGCCGGCGTAAGTCGCGGTGATCGTATTGATAAGATCGATATAACCTTTGTAGTAAGTCCTGAACGCCGCTCTGCGCACGTTCTGGTCCTTGTTCTGAAGAAAGAACGAATATCTGCCGTGAGTGAGTTTTTCCTTCTTGCCGTTGACTCTTATCGAGCCGAGTTTTACGTCGACGTTGTCGACCTGTCCGAAAATCTCCGAAAAAGACTCCAAAGGTACCGCCGCCATCGCGAGCAGTTTTTCTTCCTTGTCCGACAAAACGTGCCGTTTAGAACGCTTGAGTTCCTTGATCTGATAGTCGTAAGCGGCAAAAGAAGGATCGGAAATAAGCGAATCGAGATACTCTTCGCTTTGAGCGGACAGTTCGGGAGAAATATACGCCGCAGCCGCCTGAAATCCCATGATAAGCTGAAAACATCTGTCGCGCATAGCGATATACTTGCCGTCGGCCGTATTCTGATCGGCTCTCATGTGCGCGTAAGAATATAACTTTTCGAGTCTCAGCGATACGGCGTCGGCCTTGTCGTAGCACTCTTTGAGCAGATTCCTGTCGCCGAGTTTGCCCGCGTATGCCGCGACGTCGCCGGCGTGAGCCGAAACGTCCTTAAATTCCTTCTCCCAGTCTTCGTCGGTCGCAAAGATCGACTCGAGATCCCAGGTGTACTGCCGCTTTACTTCACTTCTTTTCATTGCTGTTCTCCTCTTCTATGATTTCGTATTCAAGAAGCACGTTGCCGTGCGTCGTAAATTTGATTTTCGTGCCGTCGGGGATATCGACTAACGGACCCTGCGCGTAAACGAGCAGATCCCTCGATTCCTTTTCGCGCGGCTTGTACTTATGGTCGCACTCCACTCTGATTGTATAAAACTCCAGCCCTTCGCGGTCGCGGTCCTGCCATACGGTCTCGGTCACAACGCCGCGCCCTTCTTCCTTAAGTCCGCTCCTTATGTCGTCGAAAAGTCTCACGTACTTGCGGGTACGCGCGTATTTGATGCCGAGAAAAACGAACGAAAATACAGAGAAAAACACGCTTATTCCTATGATGAGCGGCAAGCAAACGCTCGCGGGCGTCCTGTCGTGGTAAATTTCCACCGAAACGATAGAGTACGCCAGCATCCCCGCTACGGCGAGAATATAGAGCGCGAGTAACGTGAAATACAAAATCAGCAGTCGCTTCTTGCTCCTGCGCGCCCAGAATTCTTCGAGTTCGGGAATTACCTGCATAAGCGGCATACTCTCCTTTTTAAAAATTATTATATCACATATTTTTTTACTTTCAAAACGTTTTTCGGGTGTTTAATTAAGTTTTTATATTATTATTTACTTACTTTACCGCTATGAAAGCGAAAACGCAGAAGCCGCGGGTGTGATCAAAACGTTTCGTCGCGGGTATGCGATCCGACTTGTTGTGGCGAAGAAAAAATCAAAGCACAAGATATTGTAAAGTGCGAAAAAAACGAAAAAAACATTTGCAAAAACTTCCTCAATAGTGGTATTATATAATACCCGACATACGTCGGGAAAGAAAGAAAAGCGAGAGGAAAAATGCTGTCAAAACTTTCGGATCAGAGCGGAAAATCCGTAAGGATCACGCTCGACAACGCATTTATTACCGAATATATGCCGGACGCGCCCGACGATTACGTCAAAGTGTACCTTCTCGGCTATTCGATGGTATTTTCGGCAAGCGAAAACAATTCGCTCGCCTATTTGTGCTCGCGCCTCAACCTTACCGAAACCGACGTCCGCGCCGCGTTCGGCTACTGGGCGAGCGAAGGGCTCGTCAGCATTACCGCCGAAGATCCGCTCGAAGTCGAATACCTGCCCGTATCTTACGTTCTCGCGCCGGTCAGGAAGTTTTCGAAAAGCAAATACGCGGACTTCAACGAACAACTCAAAGCGGTTCTTCCCACGCGCCAGATACTGCCTAACGAATACAACGAATATTATTCGACTATCGAAGACCTTCATATGGAACCCAACGCTATGCTTGCGATAATCGCATACTGCGCAAGGCTCAAAGGTACCGACATTTCGTCGCGCTACATTCTCACGGTCGCGCGCAATTTCGCCTCAAAGGGACTTCTTACCGAAAAGCGCGTTATGGACGAGCTCGCTCAATACGACGCCTACACTCTCGAGACCGGCAAAATCATGAAGGCGCTCAAGAGCAAAAAAATGCCCGACCACGAGGATAAGAACCTATACCTGAAGTGGACGAAAAATTACGGCTATAAGAGCGACGTTATCGCGGAGATCGCCGAAAAGTTCGTCAAAAAAGGCGACTTCGCGAAGCTCGACCGCACGCTCACGAAATTTTACGAAAACAAGCTGTTTACCGTCGCGGAAATCGAACGCTATCTTGCCGACAAAGACAAACTTTACGAACTGACTTTCGCCATCGACCGCACGATAGGCGTATATTACGAACAAGTCGATTATATAGTCGAAAACTACGTGCTCAAATGGATAAATATGGGCTACGAACCCGAAACGCTCAAGACGATAGCGGAATACTGCTTCAAGCACAACGTGCGCACCATCGAAGGCATGAACGGCACGGTCGAAAAATTCTACAAGCAGGGCGTCGTGTCGGCTGACAGTCTGAGCCAATACGTTTCGCGCTCGGTAGCCGCCGACGAAGAGATCAAGAAAATTTTCGCCGAAGCGGGGCTCGATCGCATGATAACTTCGCGCGACCGCGACGCGTACCGCACCTGGACGTATTCGTGGAAAATGCCGCTCGACGTCATTTACTACGTCGCGTCGCTGTCAAAAGGCGCGACCAATCCTATAGCATACATGAATACCGTTTTGTCGACTTTCTTCGGCAAAAACGTCGACTCGCTCGAAAAAGCCAAAGCGCAAAAGTTCGGCGGAGGCGAGCGGGACGAAAGTAAAGTCGAAAAAACTTATACCAGCGAACAACTCAACGCCATATTCGACAACCTGTCGGCGGAGGATCTGTAATGGATTACAAAAGCGCTCTTTCCGCAATAATCACGCGTCGCCGCGACGAACTCGCCTCGGCTTCTTTGCGCTACGTCGATCTGCTTGCGGTCGACGACGTTTTGCGCGCGCTCGACTCCGAATACCGCGACGCCGCCGTCAAAGGCAACGAAAAACTTGCCGAAAAAACCGATCTTAAGATCCGCGGCAGACTTAAAGAACTCGGCGAATACGATCGGGTTTACCCGAAGCCTCATTGTCCGCTATGTCTCGACGCGGGCTTTAGGGGGAGCGATATTTGCGACTGCGTAAAACGCTACGCCATATCGAAAAACGAGATACGTTTCCCGCTTTTTGATTTTTCTTCGTCGACTCCGGGCATTTTCGGCGAACACGCGAAAGAGTTCGAAAAAAGGCAAAAACTTCTCGAAACTCTGATGAACAAATTCCCCGCCAACAATAAGCGCACGATCGTTCTGCTCGGCAGTCCCGGCACCGGGAAGACTTTTCTCGCGTCGTGTTGCGCCGGCGCGGCGCTAAGCAAAGGAGCGTCCGTAACCTTTGCGTCCGCGTTCGAATTCGTCGAAGCGGCGCTGAAGTATCACACATCGCCGCTCTCGGCAAAGGACGGCGCTCTTAGCAGATTCGTCGACGCGGATCTGCTCGTAATAGACGATCTGGGCACCGAACCCATATACAAAAACGTCACGAAAGAATACTTCTATCTCGTCGTCAACGAGCGGCAACTAAGCCGCAAACACACGATCTGCACGTCAAACCTCACTATCGACGAGATAGCCTCCAGATACGGCGAACGCACCGCGTCGAGACTGTTCTCCGGCAAAGAGTGCATAGCGTTCGAATTTTCCTACGCCGACGCGCGTAAAATCAAGTTATAACCTGATACGTATACGGAAAAAGGACTGCTGGAGCAGTCCTTTTTTTCGACGTGAGAGTTATTTGTTCGTGTTTTCCATACGCTTTGAGACGGTCCGCTGCTGAACGTTGAACGACGAGGCTTTTTCCTCGTCCTGCGCCGACGCCTTCTTCGCGAAGTTTTCGGGCTGGTTGACCGTGACTTGCGGGAACGGAATATTGATACCGTTCTCGTCGAAAAGGATCTTTATCTCGCGGTTGAGCGCACGCTGTACCACGTAATAATCGCTCTCCTTGACCGTCGCGACAAACAGCAGATCCACGCTCGAATCGTTGAGTTTGTCCACGCCCTTGTAGTACGGTCCGTCGATTATCTCCGGAATAGCCGCCTTGAGTCTGTCGAGGTTGTTTTGAATAACGAGTTCGACCTGCGGAATAGATTCCTGGTACGCTATGCTTACCACGCAAGTCGTGACAGACAGTTCCTTCGTCTGGTTGATTATCGACGAGATAGCGCTGTTATTGAGAATTTTGATATTGCCCTGCCAGTCGATGATCTTCGTTGTGCGTATACCTATTTCGTCGACCGTGCCGCGCCAACCGTCGATTATTACGATGTCGCCGACCTGAAAATCGCCCTCGAAGACGATAAACACGCCCGCTATTATGTCGGAAATAAGGCTTTGCGCCCCAAGACCTATTATAAGACTGAGAATGCCGGCGCTCGCCCAAAGCGCCGCCGCGTCCACACCCCACGCGTTGAGAATAAGCAGCAAGGCGATAATTGCCACGATGTACTTGACGAAGCTGTTGACAAGCCTTACTATCGTAGTGCCGCGGTTGGAACGCGCGAAAGTTTTGTGCGAAATAACGCGCAGCAGCCACGCGAGCGCCCACGCAATGGCGATTATCCGGATCGAGGCAAGCAGCGCCGGGATCTTATTGTACGCCCCGGCAATAAATCCGTTATCGCTTATGGTCTGATTAAAAACCGAACTTTCGCCGTATATATACGGGTAAAACGCGTATATCGCCACAGTCGCCGCCACGAAGATCATCAGCACCACGAACGCCGCTACGTTAAATTTCTTCTTTTCTTTCATATCGTAACTCCTTATTATTGTTCAAGAGTCGTAAAGCTCTCGCTCAAAAGTTCTCTGCCGTCGACGTCGAACGCCTTAAGGACATATTCCGTCGCGGGCTGAAGTCCGCCTAACTCTTCTTCGTTCCCCGTATTTGTCCTCGCCGTCGCCGCTTCCTCTCCGCTCGCGTCGTAAACGGATACCGTTATCGTTTCCTCCGCCGTCGGATCACCGCCGCTTATCATGACCGCGACGAAATCGTTGCCGGGTACGACGGAAGCTTTGTATCCGCCGGTATCGTCATTATCTCCGGTTTCTCCGCCGTCACCCGTATTGTCTCCGTTGTTTCCGGTTTCTCCGCCGTCGCCCGTATTATCTCCGTTGCCGCCGGTTTCTCCGCCGTTCGGCTCTTCTTCAAGAGTCCTAAAAGCCTTTTTTATTACGGTTTTGCCGCCGCAGATTATCCTGAGTTCGTAATTTGTCGACGGAGCCAGTCCTCCGAATTCCTGAGGTTCTTCGGGAGAAACATCGATTTCGGTATCTCCGCGTTCGCCGATGAGCAGCGCGGTATATCGCTCGTTTTCCTTACCTTCCGGCACGCCGAACGAAAACGCCGCGCCGGTTATTTGCGGCTCTACGAAAAGATAATACGACTTTACCGTGCGGAAAGACTTTTTCGCCACTACTTCTTTGCCGTCGAGCACTTCGATGGTATATTGCATATTGCGAGCAAGCCCTTCTTCGCCGCCCGTACAAACTTCGCCGTCATAGACGACCGTTCTGCTTCTGTCGGTAAAGAAGTTGTATATCTTTACGGTAAGTTCTTTACTTATGCTACCGTCTTCCGCTCTCGCGATATCGTCGGGAGCGTCCAGCGTGTATTGTACGTAATCATTCCCCGTGATAAGGTCGAGATCCCACGGCGTGACGGTCTTTGCCGATTTCACGAGAATATTCAGCCCCGGTATGCTTATTACCGTAGCGGCGGCAACCGCGGCTATCGTCATCATTATACGGTTAAAGATCCCTCCCGCCTTCTTCGCCTTAGCGTAAGACTTGACCGGGTTGGATCTGCCGTGTTCGCTCTGCGCCTTGAGAGAATTCGCGGACGGCGGCGGCGTATAAGTCGCCTGGTCGTTGATTCCCTTGAGTTGCTTGGAGTTAGACGGGGAAATGTCGTTAAATTCACTTTCGTAATTATTTCTCATTACTTCTTCCGCGTCTTTTTCTTCAAAATTATACCATACTGCGCCGTGAAAATCAAGGCGCTACGTAAAAAATCGCGGCGACGTCGCGATTTTATTCGATTATTTTCGCGGTTTTGACCACAACGTCGAACGGCGCTCGCGCGGTAACGCTGCACGCGTAGCCGTCTATATCCGCTCTCTTACGGTAATACTCGCCGCCTTCCCACTCGACCGCTCCGTCAAGAGGAACGGCGGGGATATTCTTAACGCCGCGGGTTATACCCTTGCCTACAGCCTTAGCGAGGCTTTCTTTAGCGCAAAAAGCGTCAAAAAAATCAAGCCCTTTCTCGCCGTCGCTAAGACAAAAATCAATGAGTGAGGCGGGTTTTTTCACGCGCTTTTCGATATCGAGCCCGACTTCCGCCGACTTGCTTACCGCAATGGCGACGAGCCCCGAAGTGTGCGAAACCGAGAAAAAAGCGGCGTTTGAGTACGGCTTGCCGAAAGGTCCGTAGCCGTCGACTTCGCCCGCGTACAAGGCTATCAGACAGCCCGCGCCTATGCAAAGAAGTTTGTCTTCTCCCTTCAGTCTGTTCGCCCTTTCCGCGCGCTCTTTGCCCGCTATCCGCTCCGCCGCGGCGTAATTTTTCGCCACCTCGTCGGCGGTAAGTATAATTAAGTTTATTTTCTCCGCTTTTTTCACTTTTCCCGCTCCGCCGCGTATACAAGTATATAATAAGAATAGCACTTCCGCGGATTTTTGTCAACGTTTGCCGCAAAAGACGCCCCGAAGCGCCGCGGTATAAAAAGCCGTTATTTTACCTATAAGCGTTTGGTTATGGCAAAACGATTTTGATAAAAAAAACTTTAAAACTTTCGTGAAAACTATTGACTTAAGGCGGCGAAATAATTATAATATAATCTGTTTTTGATTTTAGGTGCAGGAGGCAATTATGAAATATTCCGAAAGAGTCATTCAAAGCGTAATTGACAAAAACCCCGGTCAGCCCGAATTCCATCAGGCGGTCAAGGAGGTTTTGACCAGCCTTTCTCCGGTCGTGGACGCGGATCCCGTCTACGAGAAAAACGCCGTGCTTGAGCGCCTCGTCGAGCCTGACAGACAGATCATGTTTAAGGTTCCGTGGCTTGACGACAAGGGCAATATTCAGGTAAATCGCGGCTTCAGAGTGCAGTTCAACAATGCGATAGGTCCGTACAAGGGCGGCTTGAGACTTCATCCTTCGGTAAACCTCTCGATAATGAAATTCTTAGGCTTTGAGCAGATCTTCAAAAATTCGCTCACTACGCTCCCCATCGGCGGCGCGAAAGGCGGCTCGGACTTCGACCCCAAAGGAAAGTCGGATAACGAGATCTTCAAGTTCTGCGTAAGCTTCATGACCGAACTTCATAAGTATATCGGCGCGGACGTCGACGTTCCGGCGGGCGATATCGGCGTGGGCGCGCGCGAAATAGGATACTTATACGGCGCGTACAAGCGCATGACCGGTAAATACGAAGGCGTGCTTACCGGCAAAGGGCTCTCGTACGGCGGCTCTCTCGCGCGTAAGGAAGCGACGGGCTACGGACTCGTATATTTCGTTACCGAAATGCTCAAGACCGCAGGCTCTTCCTTCGCGGGCAAAACCGTTGCCGTTTCGGGCGCGGGCAACGTCGCTATTTACGCGGCGGAAAAGGCTACGGCACTCGGCGCGAAAGTCGTGACGATGTCCGACTCCACGGGCTGGATCTACGACAAGGACGGCGTGGATCTTAAGGCTATTCACGAGATCAAGGAAGTAAAGAGGGGCAGGCTTGCCGAGTACAAAAATTACAGACCCTCCTCCGAATACCACACTTCCGGAAAGGTTTGGCAGGTCAAAGTCGATATCGCGCTTCCGTGCGCTACGCAAAACGAACTCGACTTGAGCGACGCGAAGACGCTGGTAAGCAACGGCGTTATGGCGGTAGGCGAAGGCGCGAATATGCCCTCGTACCCCGACGCTATCGACTACTTCATCTCAAAGGGCGTTCTCTTCGCTCCGGCTAAGGCGGCTAACGCGGGCGGCGTAGCAACGTCGGCGCTTGAAATGAGCCAAAACAGCCAGAGGCTGTCGTGGACGTTCGAGGAAGTGGACGAAAAGCTTCACGCTATTATGATAAGCATATTCAATCAGGCTTCCTCCGCCGCCGAAAAAGCGGGCGCGAAAGGCAACCTCGTGGTGGGCGCGAATATCGCGGGATTCCTCAAAGTCGCCGACGCGATGATTGCGCAAGGTCCGCAATACTGACGAAACGAATATACGAAAAAAGCAGTTCGATGAGAACTGCTTTTTTTTGTAATTTTTATTCGATTTGCGCTTTGCTTTCTTTTGCCTGTCGGATAAGACCGACCAGATACAAAACGAACGGAGTAAGGTAAACCAAAACGAATACTATCGCCGTAATTACGCCCGTTACGTTAGTCGATCTGACAAGCACGAATACGCACAGCGCCGCGATCAAAAAGTCAAACACCATCTGCACGATGATAAAAGGCTTGACGATCTTATTTTTGCCTGCCATAATGGCGGTCAATATTCCGCAGATAAAAAGCAGGAACATTATCAGCGCCGCAAAGCCGCTGACCGCGCCGAACGCGCCGAGATTGACTTCGCCGCCGTTTTCGCTACCGCTGATACCGCTTGCCACGCCGCTTACGACAGCCGCGCAAGTCGCCACAAAAAGAGCAAGAAGACCGAGAACGACCATGCCGAGCGCGCTGAAAACCGTCTGCAAAATTCCGCCCGTTATAATCAACTTTTTCATAAAACGAATACCTCCGTTTGTATTATTGATTTCAATAAGGCGGATTATTCCTGCTCTGCGTCCGATTTTTCCGCGTTTTCCGTCACGTTTTCTTCCGCGGGCTCTTCGCTCGCTTTATCCTGCTCCGTTTGAGCGGCGGGTTCGTCGTCCTTGCCGTCGATAGCGCCCTCGGCGAAGAAGTTTTCGCCTTCCTTAACGATCTTCTTCATTACTTTCTTCTCGTCGTAGAACATAAGGATAACCGCTCCGAGCACGCAGAACGCTACCGATACCGCGCCTACGATTATCATACCGAGTACGGAAGCGGTGATGTCGTTGCTGTCGGTTGCCTGAGTCGTGCCGATAATGGCGAGCGACGTAAAGAGCAGCATTGCGAGCGACTGACCGAATTTCATGGCAAACGTACGAGCCGCGAAGAACATACCTTCTCTGTTTTCGCCGGTGTCCTTAGCGTCGGCTTCGGCAACGTCGGCTACGATGGACTGCGGGATTATACCGAGAAGAGCCATCGGGAACGCCGCGATGACGCAGATAGCGACGCCGTAAACGATACCCGGAATAACGGAAGTGCCGATTATGCCGATAAGCGTCGCGATAACGTACGCAAGCGCA
The DNA here is from genome assembly GCA_902783025.1 of uncultured Eubacteriales bacterium. GTDB lineage: Bacteria > Bacillota > Clostridia > Christensenellales > Pumilibacteraceae > RUG12826. Next base: position 19,187 of record CACZPH010000100.1, read on the forward strand.
AGACCTAAAAATCCGAAAATAGTGAGTTTCTTCTTGCCGAATTTCTTGACGAGTTTGCTTACGAACGGATAGAAGCACGCCGAAAGCACCGTCATACCGCCGAGGAAATACATCGTCCAGGATTCGTCGAGGTTCATCGACACCTTAACGAAGAACGGAAGTCCTGTCTGGAAAAGGGTAAGACCCACCCAGTACATGATGTCCGATCCCGCGAATACGCGGAAATCCTTGTTCTTAAAGGTAGCCGCGAGCGACTTGAACATATCCGCGTTGCTCGGCTCCGCGTCGACGAATTCCTTTTCGTTGAGAAGGAAGGTCGGGAGCAGCATACATACCGCGGAGATGACCGCGAGCACGATAAAGCAGATACGATAACTCCAGGCAAATCCCACCGCGCCTTTGAGCATTCCCGCGAATACGAAAGGCGTATACGCGAGCATCGTGCCGGCAAAGAACGTGAGCGAAATAGCCGTCGAAATAAACATTCTGTCTTCCTGCGTCTTACCGAACTCGGAAATGAGCGCGTTGTAAGGCGTGCAGTACATTGTCATAAACAAATAGAACAGTACGATGAATACGGAGATCCACACTATATTCCAGCCGCTTTTTTCGCCGCCGGGCGCGCAGAAAAGCAAAACCGTCACGATAGCGAGCGGAATAGCCGCGTACTGCATAAACGGTATACGTCTGCCGCGCTTGTTCTTGCTTCTGTCGGACAGCGACGCGATAAGCGGATCGGTGACCGCGTCGAATATTCTCGACAAAGCGGTGATAAGACCGAGTATCGTCAGGAATCCGCCTATTACGAGTCCGGGCCAGATATACTGGACCGCGCCGCCGGCTATATCGCCGCTTGTAGGAAGGTAAAAGGTCACGAACCATGCGCCTATGATGCCGCTGAGCGTAGACCAGCCTAACTGTCCGATAGCAAATATTATCATTTGCTTCTTGGATAATCTTTTCATTGTTCCCTCTCTTTTTGCCTTAAAGCAAGGCTTTTTTATCGAACGTAAGTTCGTCGTTTATTATTATACTGTAAAAACCCGTCATTTGTCAACGAAAACGCGCCGATTAAGATTTATTTATTACGTTTGTCCGATCGGGCGGATTTGGATTTTTCGTCCTCGTTGATCATTTTCTGATTTTCTCTGATGCCGCCGAGGAAGTTATCCCGCACTTCCTTGACCGACGCGAGTCTGAGCATCGTGCGGAAAAGCAGCCTGCGCTGCCGGGCGGGAAGCGACCAGAACGCCTTGACGAGGACGGATTTTTTCTTGTCGAGTTCCGTCAGCGTGCTCGCTTTTGCCGCCACAAGCATCTTGTCCAGCCCGTCGATAAAGTCCTTAAGATCTTCGCTTGAGAGCGCGGCGAGAGCCGAATGTATCTCGTTTATCACCTTTTCGCTCGCCTTGGTGCGCCTGCTGCCGACGTACTTTGTCCCGGAAATCTGCCACGAGAAAGAATCGTGCTGATTTACTCCCTTGTACGAACTGAGCACGACTTCGTACTTACCGAAATGCGAAAAAAGCCTTCCGACGATCGAATCCTGCGGCACCACTTCGGTAATACGCTTGCAAAGCGCGCCGTCCCACGTTTCGTTGAGCACGCCGGTGCCGTCCATGCTGTATACGTGAGTCACGGCTTTTTGCGTGGCGGGCAAGGCGTGATAAAACGAATACATCGCGAGATGTCCGCCCTTACTGTGCCCGGTAATATAATTGCGCTTATCCTTTTTTACTACGCTTTCGAGATATTCGACGGCGCTTTTTTGCGCGGGAACGGTGTGATCCACCACCATATTGAAGTTTTCGCGCCAGCCGATAACCGTATCGTCCGTGCCCGAAAAAGAAACTATCCTGAAATCCGCGCCTTCGATCGTTATGGCGCAAAACTGCTCCACGTTGCGCTCGTCAACGTAGTTTTCGTACCTTTTGAGCACAAGTTGCCCGAAGCGCACGGACGAGGAAAGGAGCGAAAACAATTCCACGATATCGGAGTTTATTATAAGTCCTATCCGCTCGACGCGTTTGCCCGCGGCTATATAATCGGCAAAAGCCTTCTCTATCGTTTTGCCTTCGTCGCCCGCGTCCACCACTCCGCCGAAGTCGATGAGCGAAAACATAGCGAAAAGCGTGACGTCTATTTCGTTGAGTCCGTCACGCTCGAAAGGCAGATCGCCGCGCCAGATAACGTAATCCTTAAAGTTAGCCATATTGTCCTCCGTATATCGATTATACCACCAAACGCCCGCAGTATTCAAGGAAAATACGATAAATAACGAAAAACGGACCGCGTTTTGCCGCGACCCGCTTATACTTTTCGACATAAACCGCTATTCTTCGTATATAAACGAATAAATCAGTTCTCCGAAATACTTGGACAGCACTAACTTACTGCGCTGTACGACGCGTTTTACGGCGCCTTTCTTGGTACGTATCCTGTATTTGATCACGGCGGAAGCGCCCTCTTCGGTCAGTTTTTGCGCAAGCGCGTTTACGGCGTCGTCGACGTCGGCGGGATGAACGATCCCCTTAAAGCATCCGCTTACGTAATCGACAAATTCGTCGTATGTCGAGCAATCAAGCAATCCGACGGTTTCGCGGCTGGCAAAGAACACTTCGCCGTCGCCGCTCGTTCCGCATATAAGCACCGCGCCGGGAAGTCCGCTCGTCACGTCGCGGAAATTGAACGACAACTGAGTCCGCGAAGCGTTGCTGATCGAATCGTCATACTGCTGATACGACGATCCTTCGCCGTTTATCTTGACCGAATACATCGCCTTGTCGGCTTTTTCCATAAGCGAAGTGAGCGTATCCGCCTGAGCGGGGAACGCACAATAACCCATCGATACGCCGAAAGCGTACGAATTGCCGCTCGCCTTGCATTCGTGAGTCTGCATGGCGAAGCGCGCTATCGACTTTTGCGCGGCGGCAAGATCGTCATACGGCATAAATATTACGAATTCGTCGCCGCCGGTTCGCATAGCGATCGCGTTTTTGCCGAAATGTTCTCTCACTTCCGTGGCAAGAGCGATAAGGACTTTATCTCCCACGTCATGGCCGTAAACGTCGTTAAAACGCTTGAAATCGTTGATGTCAAGCTCGATAAGCATGGCGGGCGAATCGGGATGAGCGCTGATAAAGCTCTGAATGCCTCGCTCTCCGCCGCGACGATTGAGAAGACCGGTAAGCATATCGGTTTCGGCGAGTTCCGAGATAAGCTTCTGTTCCTCTCCCACGTCGATTATCATCTCGAATTTATACTTTGTTCCGCCTATCTCGATAAGAGAGTCTTTGACCGAATAATATTTGCGTTTCTTTTCGCTGAAAAAACCGAATTTCGAACTCTTGACTTCCGTAACGTCTTTGCAGAATCCGCAGGATCGTTCGCCCTTGTGAAACAACTCGAAGCACGTCATATCCGACAGGTCGCGGCTCGGCTGTACGCCGTACTCCTTTCTGCCGTAAGGATTAAGATAAACTATCTTATGCGTGTCGAGTCTCGAAATGCAGACGGTTTCGGGCACATTGCCGAAAACGCCCTCGAAATACGCTATCACGTCAAGCTCCCCGACGTCGTGCGAAGACAGCCCGGCGAGCAAACCGAAAAGATCGTTTTCGTTTATACCCGCGTCCTTAAAATAGAGTATAAGTTCGGCTCCGTTACTGCCGGGAACGAATTGAGCCGTTTGCGCCATCCAGTTGTAATCGCCCGTTTCGGAACGAATGCGGAAATAGTTGACCACAAAGCCGTTGCCCGAACGTGCGATATCGCGGCGGAACGTCTCCACGTCGTTAAGCGCGGCAAAACGTTCCCTGTCGAGCGGATGCACGTATTCGGCGCAAAACTTATCGGTATGTTTCCCGATGCCTACGACTCTGTTTCCCACCGGAATAAAATGCGAAGTGCTGACCAGCGAACGCACCTCGTCTTTGGGTACGTTGAGCACGTAAATTTCGTTACAGCACAAATACAGCGAATTGAGCGCCGCGTCGACGCTTTCTTTCGCGGTCTGCGACTTCGTGACTCTCGATAATTCCACGACGTAAAGTTTCCTGCCGCCCATCCCGGCAAGAAAAGTTATGCCGAATTGTAAAAATCTGTTGCGATACGCGTAAATTATCGAATGTTGTTCGCCTTCTTTCATTTCGGCGGATACGAACACGCGGACTTTGTGAGCGAGGGAAGAACCGGGATCGTTGATACGCGATTCCGCCTCCGCTTCGCCCGTCACGCCGAGAGAAGCCGCTTCTTCCAAAAAAGTCCTGTTGGCGTAAAGCACCTTGAAATACGAACCGTCGTCTTCGAAAATCACTATCGGCTTGTCGGTCACTAAATTGACTTTTCCTACCGCGTCGTAATAGGCGCGCATTTTATCGTCTTCTATTACGTAACCCTTGGCAAGACACCTTCTGATCGTTTTGTCCCACACGTGAGGTCTTCCGAAGTAAAAACCCTGCGCCTTCTGACAGCCTACGCTCTTGAGAAGCGCGGCTTGCTCGGCGTTCTCCACGCCTTCGCAGATCGACTGCGCGCCTATGCGCGAGATCATATCTATACTTGAATTAAGCACTCTTTCGGTGCGCTCGGATAAGCGCGCGAGAGTGTTCCTGTCGAGTTTTACGTCCGTAAAGCTTACCCCGGACAATACCGAGATCGACGAGTATCCGCTTCCGAAATCGTCCATTATTATACCGAATCCCGCGTTACGGAGCGCGCTTATCGTAGCGGATACGTGTTCGGAATCATACAGGAAAACGTTTTCGGGTATTTCGAAAGAGATCATCGAGTGCGGCACGCCGTATTCGGCGGTTTTGCGTAAAGCGTACTCGCATACGTCGAACGCAAAGAAATCCGAACCGGAAAGATTGACCGATACGGGCACCGTCGGCCGTCCCGTCTCGGCCTGCTTCGCCTGCATGCGGCACACCGAATCGATGACGTACTCGTCGAGCTTGCTGAGCATTCCGCATCTTTCGAGCGGCGCGATAAAATCGTCCGGGAGCAAAAGCCCGAACTCCGGATCTTCCCATCTCGACAGCGCCTCCATACCGCAAACGGTCTTGGTGAGCATTCTGACGACCGGCTGGTAATATACGTAGATATTGCCTTTTTCTATTGCGGATTCGAAATTGTTCTTTATAAACTCGTTAAGCCTGATGGTGTCGTCTATCCTATCGTCGTACACGTCGAAATCACGGTCGTGCCTGCTTACTAACTGGCAAGCCGTGCGCGCCTTTTCGCACATGGAATAGACGTCTTCGAGATCGCTCGGACGATATACGCCCGCCCTTACGCCGATATATTTGCGCGTGCGGCGCATACGCAAAAGATCGAGCGCCCCGGCGAGTTTTTCTTCCGTATTTTCGTCCTCGGTAAACACGACGAAAGATTCGAAGTCTACTTTTGCGACTATCGAATCGGGATACGCTTCGCCGATCACGTCGGCAAAGCTGCGCATAAGAGTATTCTCGTCCCTGCTCGTGAGCGCGTTAAACGAATGAAGTCCGTTAAAAGTGAAATAAATGCATACGGTTTTCTTGCCTTCGCGTTTGCGTTCCGCCACATACTGCGGCGCGGCGGCAAGCAGGAAATTAAGATTCGGGAGTTGAGTCGTGGTATCGAAAAACTTGTTGTCCTTGACCGACAGCCGCATCATAAAAGCGGGTTTGCCTCCCCAATCGAGTTCCTTGACTGTAGCGGACAGCCAGCGTCCCGAACGTCTTTCGTAAAGGAGCTGAGTCCCTTTGCCTATCATCGAGGCAAAATCAAACGCTTCGGTAGCGTCTTTGCCGTAAAAATACCGCCAAAAAGACGCGCCGTCTTCGTGCCCTTCTACCGGCGGAATAAGATCGCAAAAAGCCTTGTTGTAATACAAAACGGTCGCGTCCGATCTGGAAACGACGACGGTTGGCTTACGATCTTCGCCGTAAAAAGAATGCGCTATTTCCTCAAAAGTCTTTTGTCCTTTAGTAACTTTGACTATATCGCTGACGTCCTCGTAGCGTATAACGAGCAATTCTTTTCCGTCCGCGCATTTCACCGTTTCGCCTCGGGCATGGATCGTCCTCTGCTTTCTCTTGCCGTTGCGTTCGCGGAACACCGCGTCGTACTTCTTGCCTTTCTCCATATAGTCGCGGATCGCGCCTTCTATTTTGGCCCTGTCCTCAATGTCGACAAATTCGAATTTGCGGGAGGCGAACATCTCCCGTATTTTTTCGCGCGCCTTGCCTATCATGTCGCAGAATCCGTCGGATACGGCATAAACGCGCGGTCCGCCCGCAGAGGCGCATTCGAGCATAACGAAAGGGATCGGCGAACTTTCGATCGTCGATACGTCTTGTTGTGTAAAATCAAACTTTCGTTTCATATGCTCTTTGGCTCCTTGTGCCGCTTATGCGGCCATTACCGGTCTTTTTGTCGCGCTCATTGTATCACAACGAAGAATAATTGTCAAATAATTATACTTACATTTTTAGCGCAAATGTTAATTAAAATTGTCCGGCACGCGGTTTTCGGCAAATACGTATGTGTTTTTTCGGTATATAGCGCCTTTTGTAAAAAAATCAAAAAAATTTTAAAAAACAAACGCGCGGAGCGATCCGCGCGTTTGTTCGTATCAATTTTGTTCCGCCGTTTCCGGTTTTTCTTCGGATTTTTCTTCGGATTTTTCTTCGGATTTTTCTTCGGGTTTTTCTTCTCGGTTTTCCTCCGCTTTGGGTGGAGTTTCGGGTTTCGCTTCCGCTTCTTCCTTCGCTTTCGCACGGGCGCGGCGGGCGTTTTTGAGATCTTCCGCCCACGGCGTAAACATAACGTCGCCTATATAGTCCTTAGAATCCTTGGGCTTGGAGAACGCGTATCCCTGCATATAGTTGATGCCGATAGATCTGAGCATATCCATTTCGTAAGCGTCCTCGACTCCGAGCGCTACGATAAGAATACCGTTTTCCTTGGCGTATTCGGTCATGACTCCGATGGTATTTTTTACTATCGACGACGAATCGATCTTGCTCCAGAACCCTTTCTCTATCTTGATGACGTTGATGGGAAGATCCTGAAGCGCGGTAAGCGAAGCGAACTTCGAGCCGAAGCCGTCCAGACAGATCTTCGCTCCCATCTGCGAGAGTTTATCGATGTTGTCCTTTACCGTCGACGAAATATTATACATTCCCAGATCGGATATTTCAAAGACTATCCACGACGGCTCGACGTGATATTTTCGAACTATTTTACGTATCTCTTCAAAAAGATTGACGTTGAGAAGCTGACGTTCGGAAAGGTTGCAGCCGATCGTAAACGACTGATCGTAATTCTCGCGCCAGGACAAAAGTTGAGAAACCATTTGTTCGAAACACCACAAGCCTACCCAGTAAATATCGCCGGTCTGCTCCATTATGCTGAGGAACTGCTGAGGCGGCAGTACGCCTTTCGTCTTGTGCGCCCAACGCATAAGCGACTCGGCGGAAACGACTTCGAACGTATTCGTGTCGACTATCGGCTGATACAAAAGTATAAATTCCTTGTCGCGGATAGCCTCGCGGATCTCCTGATAATACTTGTACTCTTCGGTGTCCTCGTTGCCGTATTGCTGCGAATAGAGAACGAAACGGTTTTCGCCCTGCCGCTTGGATACGACCATCGCTATGTCGAGGCACTTGTCAAGTTCTTCAAAAGTTTTGCCCGCCTCCGGGATCAGCGCCGCCGCCACGTTGACGTCAAGGTTTATTTTGAGTTCCATACCGACCGTGTACGTCTTGTTGAGCGACGAAATAATAAGCCTGCAAATGCTCTCTACCGAGGTGTTTTCGTCCACGTGAACGAGCACGTAAAGACTATGCTGAGATTTTTCGCCGATCTTGACTCCCCACGGCTCGAGCTTGAGCAAAAGAGATACGACCTCGCCGACGACCGTCTTGTACTGCGCTTCGCCGAGGACCTTAAGAAGGTTTTCGTGCTGGCGCAAGTCTACCTGATAGATAGAATATTTGAGCTTCCTTTGCGGCTGTGCGGCAACCGAATTGACAATTTGTCGGAAATGATCGCGGGGGATCAGTCCTTTTTCGTTGACGCGGCTATTAAGCAAACCGTAATCCTTCTTGGCGCGGAAAAACATTAGGACGCTCAGTCCCGCCAGCACTAAGACGGCGACTATCGTAAACAATATGTACGTCCCGGTATCGAACGGCAATCCGTCCGTCGACGCCGCCGCAATTATACTATTTTTTACCATTGTTTCGCTCCTTTACATATTCGTATACCTTTTCGCGCGGCATGCTCTTCGCGTAGTAGTAGCCTTGGATCATATCGCAGCCGAGTTCTTTCAGAATTTCGACCTGTTCGGCTTTTTCGACGCCCTCGGCAATACACTCGAGCTTGAGGTCGCGCGCGATATTTATAATGTTTTTTACCAACGCTCTGTCGGTCTCGCTATCCACGATACCGTCGATAAACGCCTTGTCTATCTTGATCGTGCGGACGGGAAGTTTCTCAAGATAAAGCATCGAAGAGTACGCAATACCGAAGTCGTCGATCTCCGCGTCGATACCGTTTTTACGTAATATCTCGAGTTTGAGAATAACTTCCTGCATCGAATACATCATCGTGCCTTCGATTATTTCGATATGAACGGATCCGGGTTTAAGTCCGCGCGCACGGAATTCGGTAAGGAATTTTTCGATAAAGCCCATTTGCATAAGCTGTATAGGCGAAATGTTGATCGCTATCGAAACTTTGAAATCCTGCAATATCTTGGCGTAATCCATCGCGCGCTTGTAAATAAACTCTCCGAGTTCGACTATACAACCGTTCTTTTCCGCCGCCTCGACGAATTCCTGGTTGTGAAGTCCCATTTCGTTGCCGCCGATTATGCGGATGAGCGCTTCGACGCCTTTTACCTTGTCGGTCTTGAGATCGATCTGCGGCTGATACCATACGTCGATATTGCCCGAAGAAAGCAACTGCATCATGCCTTTGCGCGTCGTAATGTCGAAAGTGCCGGACTTGAAGACGTTTGTTCGCAATACGTAATACGTCTGCGCCGCGGAAGTGGAAGCGTTATTGAGCGCACGGAACGCCATATTGATAACGGAATCGAGCGGCGTGTCTTCTTTGAGCGAGTCGAGTACGACCGCGCCCATACGAACGTCTGGCTTTATGACGTGCTGTTCGAATTCGATGAACGACGATATCTTTTCGGATATTTTGTTTATGTTTTTGATAAAGGCTTCGCGGGTGTTCCTGTCCTTGACGAACAGAATTACCTGACCGTTGACCTTATACATAATACCGTAATCCTTCAGATCGTCGGCGACTTTCTTTATCGCGACTTTAAGTCCCGAATCGAATACCTGCTCGCCGAACAGCATACGGTAATAGTTTGCCGACGGCAAACCGAACGCGACTATCATGCCTCCGTTGTAGTCTTCGGTCTTGACGTACTTGTTCCAGACAGGCAAGAAAACTTCGCCGTTATGCAGTCCGGTTGTCGGATCGGTATTATGTTCTTCGAGAAGGGCTTCGTATTCGTGCGCCATTACAGTAGCGTCGGATCCTACGAGTCTGTATTCCCCTATGCCCGCCGCCGGCGAAAACATAAGTACGCGCGGATTGCCTTGTTTGTCTTCGATCGCCAGCCTTATCGGCTCGGACGACGTCACCTTGTCTTCGAAATGGAAAAGCGAGGATTCGACGGTTTCTTTGATTTTGTCTTTGTCGAATTCGGCGGCGAATTTCTCGTCGATATACTTTACCTTGAGAGCGCGCGACATAACGAAGAAATACGAATCTACGTTTTTGACCTTGTACAGCGCTTTGTACCTGTCGAGATAGAACTTGCGGCACAGCAGCATACACAGAGTAAGCAATACCAAAAACGCTATTATTTCGATTATGCTGACAAGCAGCGTGCTCGTCTGAGTCTGCGCGGTGGCGGATTCCGGAAGAACGCAAAGGATCTTGTCCGCCGCGCTCGCGCCTTTGTACTCGATATCCGCAAAATAATATTGACGCTCGCCCTCGCTCGTCCGCTGAACCACGACGTCGCAATTCTTAAAGGCTTCCGTGACCTTGTCGGGAGTCTTGAGCGTATTGCCGAGCCACGAAATAAACGCTTTTTTCCCGCCCGACATCATGCTTTCGTCGGTAGACGCTATAACTTCGCCATCCGGCGAAAGAATAGCGACCGACTCAAACTCGTACATTGAAAGTTCAGTCACTATTTCGGAGTAGTTTTCTTCCGTACGCGCCTTGACCGTGTTGCCGTTATCGTCGGTCATTTCGTCAAGAACGGTGGTCGCGAGAACTTCGGCGGTGGACTTGTTGACGTTTTGCGAACGCTGGGACACGACCGTCTGCGTAATCGCGCTGAATACGAATCCCGCGCCCACCATAAGCGCGGCGGTTACGAGGATCGTGATTATGATTTTGGTTATATACTTCACTTGTCCTCCTCTCCTTGCGCTTTTTCGTCGCCGGTTTTTTCGTCGGGCTCTGCGGAAACGACGGGATCGTCGTCGGTTTCGTCTGTTTTTTCGCCGTTTTCAACGCAAGCAGTCTCGCTTGACGGATCGTTTGAGGCGGCCGAAGACGCGGAGTCCAAACCTAATTCGGCTCTTAACTCCGCTTCTATGCGTTTGCGTTTTTCTTCTTCCGATTCTTTTGCTTTTTGGTTTTGCTTTTCGGTCTTTATTTTGTTTGCCTCGACCACTATCGAGCAAACTTCAATTCCGGCTATTACCAGAACGCCGGCGATAAGCACGACGAAAACTATCGTGCGGTTGTTTGTGAAAAAACCCAAAATCGCGCCGAAAAACGCGGATTTGCCTACTTTTTTCGCAAACGGGTGACTGGGAACTTTGTCACGGATCGGATTGGTTTTTTCATTTACGCCCTGCGTCCAAATAGTGCCGTCGTCCTCGATTTCGACTATGCGGTGGCAAATAAACTGCCCGTACATTTGCGACGAAGAGTCTTCGTTCTTGAATACGACGTCGTCGCCGACTTTGAGCGTAGACGCGTCGCAGTCCTTGGCTACTACGAGTTCGCCCACATGGATTTCGGGCTCCATCGATCCCGACTGAATAATATGGAAAGAGTAACCGAAAAACTTAACGTAGCCGTTTTTGCGCACGGAAATACCGGTATAGACGAGTATACCTATGCAGATCACCAATACGGCGACCGCGATCCCGGTCACGATTTTTCCGGCTAACGTTGATTTTTTGTCGCTCTTTGCCACTTATTGCTCCTGCTTATCTTTTCTTTTTGCCGTTTTTGCTTTTGCGCTCTAAGGACTCGGCAACTTCCGCGTTGAGTCTTCGCCTCTCCGCGATAACCGCTTTTTCCTGCTCGATCTCTATCGCCTTGCGACGAAGGACCGAACGCGTCTTCTTCATGTTGAGCCTCGTGAGCAATTCGTCCGCCGCCTTTGCCGCCTGAGCGGCCTTCTCTTCGACAGCCGCCGCTATTTGCTCCTTCTTTTCTTCGATTTTGGCTTCGATTTGCTCTTTTTTCTCTTGAACCTCTTTGCGGCGCTTTTCAAACTCTTCTTTCGCCTTGGCGGCTAAAGTCTTGCGTTCCGCTTCTTCACGAGCTTTACGCTCCGCTTCTTCGCGTGCTTTACGCTCCGCTTCTTCGCGTGCTTTGCGTTCCGCTTCTTCCGCGGCTTTGCGCTCGGCTTCTTCGCGTGCTTTACGTTCCGCTTCTTCGCGTGCTTTGCGTTCCGCTTCTTCATGTGCCTTTCGCTCGGCTTCTTCACGTGCTTTGCGCTCCGCTTCTTCACGAGCTTTACGTTCCGCTTCTTCTTGAGCCTTACGTTCCGCTTCTTCGCGTGCTTTGCGCTCCGCTTCTTCACGTGCTTTGCGCTCCGCTTCTTCACGTGCTTTGCGCTCGGCTTCTTCTGCGGCTTTGCGTTGCGCCTCTTCACGTGCTTTGCGTTCCGCTTCTTCTGCGGCTTTGCGTTCCGCTTCTTCGCGTGCTTTGCGCTCGGCTTCTTCGCGGGCCTTACGTTCCGCTTCTTCAGCGGCTTTGCGCTCCGCCTCTTCTTTGGCTTTACGCTCTGCCTCTTCTTTGGCTTTACGTTCCGCCTCTTCTTGGGCTTTACGCTCTGCCTCTTCTTGGGCTTTACGCTCCGCTTCTTCCGCGGCCTTGCGCTCCGCTTCTTCCGCGGCTTTACGCTCCGCTTCTTCTGCGGCTTTACGCTCCGCTTCTTCGCGTGCTTTACGTTCCGCTTCTTCAGCGGCTTTACGCGCCGCCTCCTGATTATCCGTTATGACAGCACGCGCGCCTTTTTGTAATGCTTTTTCCTTTTCTATTTCGATAGCCTTACGACGAAGTACGAAACGACGTTTTTTAATCAAGCGCCCATACGTATCGCCGGCTTGACCTTCTTCTGCGGGTTCCGGTTCGGATTCTTTTGCCTTGCGCTCGGCTTCTTCACGGGCCTTGCGTGCGGCTTCTTCCGCGGCTTTACGCTCGGCTTCGGCTTTTCTTTCTTCTTCTTTGGCTTTGCGTTCCGCCTCTTCTTTGGCTTTGCGCTCTGCCTCTTCTTGGGCTTTGCGCTCTGCCTCTTCTTGGGCTTTACGCTCTGCCTCTTCTTTGGCTTTGCGTTCCGCCTCTTCTTTGGCTTTGCGTTCCGCTTCTTCTTTGGCTTTGCGTTCCGCTTCTTCTTTAGCGGCCTTTTCCGCCGCCAAACGTTCTTCCTCCGCTTGCTTTTCGGCGGCTATGCGTTCGCGTTCCGCTTGCTTTTCGGCGGCTATACGTTCGCGTTCCGCTTGTTTTTCCGCGGCAAGGCGCTCACGTTCCGCTTGCTTTTCGGCGGCTATGCGTTCGCGTTCCGCTTGCTTTTCGGCGGCTATGCGCTCGCGCTCCGCTTGCTTTTCGGCGGCTATGCGCTCACGTTCCGCTTGTTTTTCCGCGGCAAGGCGCTCGCGCTCTTCTTTTTGCCTTTCGGCCTCGAGGCGTTTTTCTTCTCTTATGCGTTCGAGTTCGAGGCGTTTTTCCTCCGCTTTGCGGCGCTCCTCTTCCTGCTTCTTGACTTTGTTGAGTTTTGCCTTCAGCCGCTCGAGCTTTTTGCGTTGAGCCTCTTCGCGCTTAAGCGCAAGTCCGGCTTCCTCCTCCTTGAGTCGGCGCAGTTGAGCATAAGACGAAACGACTTTTTTCTGGTGACGTATCTGCGCTTCGAGCTCGTCAAGTTCGTTTTCGTAAAGGACGTCGTCTTCGAAATTGACGTGCAAAACGTCGTCGTACATCGCGTTGTTGATATTGGTAACGCGGCGGTAAAGGCTTCGAAGATTGACTTCCTGCGGGACCCCGGTCTCTTCTTCGTCGTTAAAGGCGTCGGAAAGATCCTCGAGTTCGGTTATCATTTTGCGGATACGTTCGCGGTAAAACTCGTTTACGTCCGCGGCGGAAACCGAACGATTAAGTCCGGGTTTGTCAATGGTAAGCTTTGTGTGCGGGGTGATCTTGTAGCGTTTTTTCGTTATGCGGCGGGGCTTTGCCTGCGCGTAAATCGCCTTGCGGATCTCGTCGTTAGCCGTCATGACCTCGACGGAAGCGGCGACGAGCTTGGTAAGATCGTTAAAATACCCGTCGTCGAACGGCAACGGCGTGTCCACGACGTTGACCGAATAGCCTACCGTGTTGTAGCTCGAAAGCATCAGCCACAAGTGATAGCAATTAGTGTAATCGGTGTTGCCTACCAGAATATTGGTGCGCTGAATGGGCGGATAAACGGGTTTCGCCTTGCGCATGATACGCGCAAACTCCGTCGAATCGAGCACGCGGATCTTCTGCCTGATAAGTTCGAGTTTATCGATAAGGTCGTCGTTGACTTTGCTGATCGCCTCGTCGCCGGAGGGCGTTTTGATCGCCATCTGGAGTTTGTAGTTTACGTCCGCTTCGCCGAACTTAAAAGTCGAATGATACGACAGCGACGTGTTGTTTTTGATTTTGGACTGTTCGATTATCGTTTCGTATCTGCGCTCGACAAAGACTTTGAGCCGCTGTAAAAGCGCGTAAACGAAACGGTTTTCGTAAATAGCGACCTCTTCCTCAAACGTCCTCGTCATGACGGAGGAGGGCAAAACCGATCCGTCGTCGCGGATCTGTCTTATATACTGGGTATGAGTGGAAAGATGTCGTACCGCCACGCCGTCAACGCGCTTGGCTTTTTCGATATTGACAAGCTCGCGCTCGTCGCGAATAGTGTTTTTGGGGCGTTTAGCGATTTTTTCTATCGACAAAAGGCCGTCCTGGATAGCTTCTATCCAGTCGGCGTCGATGCTGAAAGACTGCATAAACGCGTTTTGCGCGAGAGTGTTATTGCCTTTCGAGACGGCGTCCAACAAGGCGCGATAAAGAACGTTATCGCCCGCCATGTCGTACTTTTCGTCCATAAGCTTGCCGACCTCGAAAGCGTCGATCGTAGAAACGATTTGTTCGCTGAGGTTGGGGACCTGGGACTCAAGATTGGGGGTGTACTCCTTATCTTCCATGCGTTATGCCTTTCTGATAAGTTGTTTGATGTACTCGACGCACTGCGGAAGTTGATTTTTGCCGAAGAGCGAATCGAGCAGAGAAATAAGTCCGTTGAGTTCTTTCTTGAGGAAGACGAGGTTTACGCCGTTAAGCTTACGGAGAATTTTACTCATAAGCAGGAAGTCGATAGCTTCCGTTTCGGTTCCGCCGCACGCGACGAAAACGGGAATAAACGCGTAAATCTGTCTTAAGATACGGTTACCGAAAGTAACCTTGAAGTTGTCGAACATAAAGTTATCGACCTTCGCCAAAGCGTCCTTCGCCTTGTCGGAAACCTCGATCTCCTTGCGAGCCTTGGTAAACAAATACTCGAGGTAATCGTACGATATCTTCATGGGCGGCGTGATAGGTGCGTCAAAGTAATCGGCTCTCGTATTGAGATCGATGGTAATGGTACGGTCGTAAACCTTATCGGTAATGGTAAACGTCGAGTCGTCCTGGTTAGCGGTGCCGACAAACCACAAGGATTGCGGCACGAGGACTTTGCCTTCGACGATATGTTTGGGGTCGGATTCGTTGGGAACGGGCACGACGTCGATGAGCCACTCGTCCTTGTCGGGCATTTCCATAACGGACAAGAATTCCGCGAAGTAATATTCGATACGCGCGAGGTTCATTTCGTCAAGAACGATAAACGACGGGTCGTCGCGGTACGTCGCCTCGTAAAGAGCGACCAAAAAGTCCGTTTCGTTAAACGTCTTGGTAAATTCGTTGAGATAGCCTATAAGGTCGCCGCGGTCACGCCATGACGGCTGAATGGACACGATCGACGTGGGGTGCTCGAAAAATCTGCCCATTGCGTAAGGCAAACTCGTTTTACCGGTACCGGATATACCTTCGAGAATAAGCACTTTAGTCGTCGCCATACCCGCGAAGAAATAACGTATAACGTCTTTTTTGTAATAGAGTTTCTGCTGCGAAGCGGCAAAATTAACGAAGCTGTCGACGAGCTGCGAAAGCGTTACGCCGTCGGTTTCGGCAGTCGAAACAAACGGCTCGGCAAATTCGAACTGTCTGTCGATAGCCGACAAACGGGCGAATCTCGACGGACCCGCGGGAAGAGCCGGTCCCTCGCCTTGCGCGCCTTCGTTTTTGACCTCGGTCGCGGTGATTTCCTGTCCGCCCTGCTCAAGACCGTTGTAGTTGGCGTTGAGCTTCATAGCGTAAATTCTGTTTTTCTCGATGGTAAGCTTGGCTATTTTGTCGTTAGCCTTGGCGATCTCTTCGAGAAGCTGATCTTTTTCGACTTCCTTGGCGCGGAAAATGATATACCTGCGTATTATCTGCACGAGGCGGAAAATTACGAAAAACCAGAATACCAGTCCTACGATAAACGTAATTACGAAAAGTAACCAGCCCGCCCAGTTGAAGTCCACGGCAGCGTCGATGAATTTGTTGAACGCGCGCGGAATGTTCGTCGTAAAAATATTGGCGAACGCCAGGAAAAGATCGCGGAAAAAGAAACCCACGTCCTGAAAAAACTGCATCAGGAAAGCAACGTAATATCTTGCGAATTCTGCCATGTTGAAATTACACCTTTCTTATAAGTCTTTTAGGACGAACAACAAAGGGTTGCCGTCCTTGGTTTATTCCTCGGTTTTGTCTTCCGTAGGAGTCTGTTCCTCTTGTTTTGCCGCCATTTCCTTGAGAAGTTGAGCGCGGATCTGTTCGCGCATTTCTTCTTCCTTCTTGGAGTTTTCGGCGGCGGCTTTGGCGTAAGCCTCTTCGCCCGCCATAACGTATCTGCGCTTGTTGTACTGCACGATATTGAATACGACGAGCCCTATGCAATAGAGCATAATGAGCGCCGCGGGAAGCAAAACGCAAATCAAAAATCCGGTCTTGCTCTGAAGGAACAAAATGACGTTACCTATTCCGCTCGCCTTGCCCTCGAATTTGCCCTGAACGTCGTCGATAGTGCGCATAATAGAGTCCGCGGTAGGGTTGTTGTCGCCCTTGGTATAATAGCCTACGACTCTGCCTTTCTCGTCGACTACTACCTCGATAATGCGGTGGGTGTCGAGAGCTTTCTGCGCGTGAATAGTATCCCAGAATGTAATGACGTCGCCGACTTTGTAACTTGCCTTTTCGGTGTTGTCGCCGGCGATCTTTACTTTGATGACGTCGCCGCGCGAGAAGTTGTCGGACTTTACCTTGCCGCTGCTGAAGTCTTTAGCCATGGAGTCCGACTCCACGGTATAGTACGCGTAACCGAAGAAAGTCGGATAACCGCGATTGCTCGATACGAGCGAGTTTACGACGATGATAACGGCAAACAGCATGATTATCACGCTGAGCACGTTGATCGCTATCGAAACTATTTTTCCCGCTTTGCTTTGAGTCGCCGGCGCGGCGGGCGTAACGGGCGCCTCGGGCTCGTCCTGGGGCGCCGCCTCGACGGGATCGCCTGCGGTATGCTCTTCTTCCTTGATCTCTTCGGAAGCGTTAAGCTCTTTGTCTTCCATAATTCCTCCGTTTTATATTTTATCCGGTATTTGTCGGACAGGCAAAACGGAAAAATTTGCAACTGGCTGCCATTTAAGGCCCTTTAGCTTTGCGTCGCAAACTTTCGTTTGTTTTGCCGATTTATTTCCAACAAAGTATAAAATATAAGTAATTATAACACACGCTTTTGCCGCTTGTCAATGGATATTTTAAATTATCACGTACGCGCAAGCGCAAAAAGCGATTTTTTGCGGTAAGATCCGCTTTTTCTTAAGTGGTAGCCGTAACGGAAACTTCCGTTTCGGTCGAAGTAAGAGCTGTAGAGTTGAGAGTTACGGTGTACGAATCGCTCTGTTTGCTTCCGTATGCCTTGATGTCGGCGTCGCATGTAAGAGTGATAGCGTAATTCTTGTCGCTGAACGTCGTCACGCCTTCGCCGTCGGTCGTAGACGTATAGGTATATACGTGATCGTACGAAGCGGTCTTATCGGAAGGTAGTCTGTAATAGTACTGCGCTATCTGCGTGCCCAGATCGGACGAGTAAAGCGTATAGTTGAGCGCGTCCTCTTCGCTCGGAAGCGTCGCGCCGCTTACCGAAATCGAAGTGCCGCTCGTAGCGTCGAGCGCGGCGGTAACCGTTTCGGCGTTAACCTTGACGGCGTAATTGGCGTCGCGCTTGGCGTCGATAGTGATCGAAGCGGTCGAGTAGATCGTAAGCGTGTACGTTTTGCTCAGCGGCTGGAACAAATACTTGAGTTTGACTTGCGCGGACGAAGAAATCGTATAAGAGTACGTAAATATCGTGGTATCTTCGGTTTCGCCCTTGAGTACGAAAGTTATCTCGCGCGTTATGGTCGCGCCGTCCGCAGAATACGTGTCTACCGTCGTGGCGACGTAAGTCGTGGTCTCGTCGGTAACTTTGTTGCGGTCTATCATCGTCTCGCGGTACGTTACTTTCTTGGTGTAGGACTTGGGCGAGCACGAGAGTATCGAACTGCCGTTGTAGGTCACGTTTTCGCCTAAATACGAAGGCGAAATATTCGTCGTCGTGCCCGTCTGCGTGATAGCGAGCCCGCTGCGCTCGAATATCGCCGAGCCGCTGAATCCGCTCGCGATCTTGACGTTGGCATTGTTTACGCTGTCTACCTCGTCGCTCGTCGCGGATACGAACGCCGCGCCGTCGAAATATTCGAACGTATTGACGTTTTCTTCCCATTTCTCAACGGTGGAAACACGGCTGAGGTCCTGCGCGTTACCCGAAATATCGAGGTAGAACAGGTACGCGCCGGTGCCGCCGTCTACCGAGCCGAGCGCGTACTCGCCCTTGTTGGCGGGTATCTCGAAATAGTAGACCGCATACTCGATCATGTCGGGTTCGGTAATCCATTTCATATCGAACAGTTCTTCGCCCCTGTTCGGCGAAGAGGTCGTACCTGTATCAGAGTACGTATTATCGTCGGCATAGAGATAGATATATTCGTCTTCGGATTCTTCGTCGAGGTTTTTGTATATTTTGCTTATTTCTTTGATGTCGTTGATAGTTACGTCGTCTTCGCCTTCCGCCGTTTTGTTACGGATGATGTGGTGCAAAGAGAAGAAACTGTCGTTGCCGGAAAAGTACGTTCCCGCGAAGAAGTTGATATAACCGCCCGCCTTGAGGTGGAAGTCGATAGCGTCGGTGGGCATTTCGTAATTGAGCTTTTCTTCGCCGTTTATCTTAACTCTCGGAGCGACTACCTTGCTGTTTTTGTCGATGGTCGCGTCCATAAAGTGGAGCCCGTAAACTGTGGACTTACCGTTAAGACCGTTGTCGAGGACGTTTTTCGCCGCGTCGTACTTTTGGAGTTTCGTGTGATCTATCGTGGCGGTCGGCAATTCCGAACTGTACGCCGTATGATTCTGATTATTGTTATCTTTAATCCTGACGTACCCGCCTGATTCGGCCGTACGTGTAATAACTTCAATCGACTTGGTATAATTGAGTGTTATCGAATTCCGATACCGGCTATCGGTATACCATGTCGTATATCCGCTTTGTTGATATAGTGGATTAGCGTACATCGCTTTGTATATATTGGTCGCGGCGTATTGCGAAATACGGATATCGCCGGATTTGTTGGGGAAACTATTCGGGTTTTTGTATTGCGAGCCTGCGATAACGTAACCGGTATTACTGTCTTCGTTTACCGCGTAGTTGGTTTCCGAAACGGAGTTGAGCGGGAAATACGTCGGGTTGGTGTTTACGCTGGACGGTCTGGTTTCGGTAAAAGTCGAAGCGGTGCTTCTCGTAGTGTTACGCGTACTATTTGACAAAGTCCACGATCCCGATCCGCCGTACAGATAGTACGTTCTGTTGCTGTTCCCGTATCTGATAGTAGTCGAATATCTGTTATTGCTATACGTCCACTTCGTTGTCGCGGTCGATGTAAGCGAAAGAGTTCCCGCGTTGTTGCCGGTAGCGGTTCCGGTAAGATAATACTTGGCGCCGTCTACGTAAGTGTATAAGTAGTCGCCTTCCGCTATGAACTTCGTAGCGTTCGTCGCCGAAGTCGCGCTGGAGTTAGCTGTCAGGCTTGTAAAAGACAAATAATACGTACTTGCATACCAGCTGCCGGAAGAATAAGAAAGAGTATAGCACGTTCCTAATCCCGAATAAGTAACGGTCTTGGTATATTCTTCGTTTTGCGACACGCCGTACAAATAGTAATATGTCGTGTTATCATTACTACTGCCATATTTGCTGAACGAATACGATGAATCCTTAACGCCGTTTACCGAGTAAGTATAGTTATAGAAATCGCTACTGTTCGCAGTTCTTTGGTTGCTTGTAACGCCGGTAGTGGGATTATACGTTTCGCTCGTAACATATGTGGGCTTGGTGGCGGATTTTGCCGCGGTGTAGACGTTACCGATACGCTTAAACATGCTCTCCATCGCTATGGAGCCGCCCCACGAAGCGCCGAGTTCGTCCGCCGTGATCTCGAAGGCGCCCTGAGTCGTTTCGTAGATTTTGACCTGGTTTACGTCGAGGTTCTTGACCTGATCGTCCGCGCAATACCCCACGAGTCCGTAGTTGGACATATTTTCGTTGTCGCTCATGGCGTCGGAGGTGTAAGGCGAAATGCCGCTCGCCACGGTCACGGTCGCGCCGCAAACGCCTACGCCGCTTACTTCGCCGTTTACGTAGCCGGCGACTATTCCGATCACCGAAGTCTTGGGATCGGGCTCCTTGGTCTCTACGGTAATATCCTTGAGATAGAAGTCCTTAGCGACCAAAGTCGCGCTGTCGTACGGAAGGTCGGCGGGCGTAACTTCTCCGGTCTGTGCGTTGCGGATACCGCCGCCTACTTTGCCGTCGTCCGAGTAGCTTCCCACCACGCCGAAAAATCCGATTATCTGCACTCCGGTTTCGCCTCTTGCGGGCGCATCGGTGAGCGCGTCGTTACTTACCGTAAGATTGCTGATTACGTGGCCTTTGCCGTCGAAGTTGCCGACAAACGGGTATCTGAGCGTTCCGGCGGGCGGCAAAACGTAATTGGTGCCGTCGCTTCTCTGCATATCGAGGTCCTTGGACACGTAAAAATACGTAGTGCGCACCTGCGTTCCGTCGTCGGTCGCTTCGTTGAAGTAGCCGAGCTGCTGAAGCCACGCAAAGTAATACAGCTGAATGGGACGCGCTATTTCGTAAGGATTGTTTTCCGTGCCGTCGCCGCTCTCGAAGTACGAGCCGTGAACGGAAGCCGTCATCTTAACGTCGGACTGAATACCTACGTTGAGCCACGCAAAAGTCGGCATAGCGAAAATCGCCATAACCAGCGCTAAAATCACAGCCATAACCGAAAGGAAATATTTAGTTGTCTTTTTGCTTTTTTTCAAAGTTGCGTTTGCTCCGTTTTGTCTGCGTTTGTTATAATACCGAGGCTACGAAACTGCTCATATCGTCTTCGACGATAAGGTCCTGGGTGTTGGCTATATCGTCGAGGCTCATGTTTTCGTCGCCGTATCTGCGCGCGAGTTCCGCGCTGTAATCGATTACAAAGTAAACCGTTGCGGTAGCCGTTCCGTCGCCGTTGCCGATCGCGTTGTTGTAATCGGCTTCTACGATTACCGAATTGGCCGTCGTGTAAGTTACGTCGTCGCCGCTGCCCTGAAAGGTCACAAAGGTCTTGGAGTCGTACGCTCCGCTGTCGTAAGCCGCGACGGCTTTGCGGTAAACCTTATCGTTGATGTCCGTGTACCCGGTAAGATCCGAACTGTCGGCGAAGGAGTCTACGTCCACGCCGCCTTTGTCGTAAATCGCGGTAAACTTGGTTACGTTGGTAAAATACGCGTTCAGGCCGCCGTCGTTGTTGAGCGCGGACAGCGCGCTGTTGCGGTTGAGCGTAAATATGATCTTTCCGCTGCCGCCCGGCTTGATGACCTCCGCCGTCACGTCAAACCTTATGACAAACGGCGTATATTTGTTACGCTCTACGAATATCAGGTCGTACTGATGCATCAGAATGCCGTCGTTGAGGTTTATCTTCTGCGGACTGTCGGGACGGACGAATTCGTTGCCGCTCCGCACTATTACCTGCTTGTCGGTGCCGCAGTCGCCGTCGATGTCCCACATATATCCGTTAGCGACAATGTTGACGTCGTAGGTGTCGGCGCTGACGTCCATGCCCGCGCCCTTGGTGTTGTCGTTGTAGGCAAACCACGCCAGAGTAGCGGTCGCGAAAATCGTCGCCGCAAACGCGAGAACGATTATCGAATATACTAATTTGCCGATACGCGTCTTACGCAAAGACGCGACTTTTTCGGCAAACTTCATAAATTTCATGTCCTACCCTCCGACATCACCAGGCAAAATAAAAAACAGCCGTACAAATACTTGCAACTGGCTGTCATAAATACCTTTTAGACCCTATAGTTTTGCGCCGCAAACTTTCGCTTGTTTTGCCTATTATGGAAACTCTCCATATTTTTACTGTTAGATTATAACATAGTATATGCGTTTTGTCAATAAAAAGTCGCGAAAAAAATAATTTTTTCTCCGATTTTTTTTACTTTTTCCCCTTTAGGGGAAAGGGAGAAGGCGGCGGGGGCGAAAATAACTATCCTTTTGTCATCCTGAGCCCGCAGGGCGTGAGGATCTTCGGACTTTTGCTACTGCACCGCTTGAGTGAAAAGGGCAGGTATTCCGCTACACTACTTTGAATAATCGGTGCGACGGTATAATGCCGTAGATTCTTCGCTTCGCTCTGAATGACATGAGGATGAAAGCTCTGAACGACAAAGGGTAACGCTCGGGATGACATAAGATTTTTTCGCTGATAAACGACTTTGGGAGTTCAAAAGCGCATACGTATTGCGTTAAGCGGCGAAAAAGCGCATACGTATTGCGCGCAAAAAGCCATACGTATTGCGTAAAACGGAAAAAGAAAGCGGAAAACGCGCGCTTGTTTTCCCTTTACTTTTGCCTGTCGGGTCGTAAATAATAATCTTTTTGCAATAGAATACGAAAAAAGAGTACGAAAAAACCCACCGCATTAGCAGTGGGTTTTTTGTTGGTTTAGTTATGCTGTTGATTAGTCAACTCCAAGAGTAACGGTGATGTCATACTCGTCGGGAGTAAGGCCGGTGTTAGCGGTCTTGCAGGCTGCGTTGGTACCATCGAAATAAGCATAAACCTTAATGGTCTGCGCTTCGGTGGTTACTTGGTTGCTGATAGCAGTATCAGAGCTACCGGCGTTCTTAACAACGACACCTGCGTTAGCGCCGATTACAAGAACGGTAACAGCGTCGGCAAGTTTGTCTTCAGCACTGTCGGTTCCCTTTACGGTAACGGTAACGCCTTTAACCTTAAGGTTGGTAGCAGCAGCGACATCTGCGGACGGACGAAGTCTTACTTTGTATTCGGTAAGAAGAGTGTACTTGGTAAGATCTCCGGAAGCTACTTTGTTCCACTTCTGGCTTGCTGCTTTTGCGTGGTTGTTGGGATCATCGCTGAAGGTGTATGCCCATACGGGAGTGGTAGCGCCTGCATAAGCAGTCATATCCGAACCGTCGTCCTCAACCGATGCAGCCGGAACTACGGGATAGATACCGGTGGTCGTGCTGGAAGCTGTAGCTTCGATCTGAGCTTCGGTGGTGCTGAATTCTCCGGTAGACGTAACGATCTGCAAGAATTTCGTATCGCTCTTTGCTTTAATGCTCATGCCCTTAGCGGTTACGGTGGTGTTCATCGAGAACCATGCGAAGGTGCTTGCCGCGGTTACGGAAATCGCGAGTACAAGTGCGAAGATTGACAAAATCAAACTTCTGTGTGCTTTTTTCATTTTTTTGTTCCTCCAAAAATTTTTTTATTTTTTGTTTTTTTGATATATAAGGGCCGAATGGCCGTTATACCGATTTTAGCCGAGATACGACTTGAATGTCATATCTATTTCGAGTGTGCCGTCGATGATCGAGTCTACGCAATCTTCGTCCCAGCCCTCGATCCACATTACAACCGTGTACTTGTGTATCTGGTTGCGCTCTATCGAATCAATAAAGAGCTTTGCTACCCTGCTTCCGGTAAGGAAAGGCGTGGTTGCGTAGGGCTTTACGTAGTCGCGCTCGGACTCTATGCCGTCTTCCTTGAGCTCGGTTCCGTCGTCAACCATTGCGTTGTCCGCGGTGAGCACTTCCGCCGTTCCGTCGTCCTTGGGCGCCGCGAAGATCTCCGTCGTACGTTCGCCCGAGGCGTCCGTAATGAGCATGATCCTTATCGCTTTCTCGATGCCGCGCGTCGCTTTGTTGATGTTGACCTCCGCGGAGTATCCGATCGCTATCTCCGAAGTGTTTTTGAGATAGAACGAATATGCGAAATACCTTCCGTTTGCGGTGTCGCTCTTAAGCCCGCTGCCCTCGTCGATATCTTCGGGTATGAACTTGTACGTTGTGTCCGTTATGCCCTTGATACCTTTGGTCGCCAGGACGCTCGTCGCGTCTACTCCGCTGAACGCGCCCGTTTCACTGAGCGAGAGCGAAATCGACACGTCGTTGTCGACCGATACGACGAAGTTTCCTACATTGTTGCCGTATACGCTCAAGCCCGTCAGTGCGATCAGCAGTACGCCGGTCACGATTATCGCGAACCAGGATATACGTTTCAAGAACAAACGCAACGACCAACGATCTAATAACTTTTTAAGCATGCCTTCTCCCAAAAAAAATTACCGTCCGATACCCACTGGTATCGTCGGCAACTGGCTACCTATATCGTTAGGCCCTTTAGCTTTGCGTCCTTGTCTTGCGACAAGTTTGCTATTGAACGAGTTTATTTTACAATATTCTTTTGGCTCTGTCAAGTGTTTTTTAAAAAATTTTTAAACTTTTTTTCGATTTTTTTCTCCTCTTTTTATTATTTTTTGCCGTTATTCGAATATTTATTTATACTGCTTTGCCATATTTGTAAATTTTCCGCCGCTTTGCAGGCGGGATCGTGAGATACTTTTGAGCCGCGCCTACTTAATATTATGCGCCTTAAGCGCAAAACTTGCAAAAAGAAATTTTCGCCGCTACGCAAAATCGGCAAAAAAGTTTTCGTAAAGCCTCCGTCGCCCGCGCGTGCCGCGCAAACGCGCGTATCATAAATTAAGCGCACGTAAGCGCACGCGCCGGCGCACAACGCGCGTGCGCGCGAAAAGGTGAGGCGTCCGCTTGACTTTTAACAGCGATAACATAAGGATAATTATTCTTCTCAAAGTAAGCGATCGGCACTCTCGCCGCTGTCATTGAGCGAAGCAAAGAATCTTCGGTATTGTACTATTGCGCCGCTTATGCGGAATACCGCACCCGAATACCCCCTCACAGTCGGTCCGCGGCGACTCGCCGCTCTCACTGAGCGAACGGCTCAGCGAAAAAAAGGACGAGGCTTTTACTCCTCGTCCGTCGCGTTGCGCCACCTTCCCCATCGAAGGAGGACGGCTTGAAATAACTTTTACTCATCCGTCGGCTCGTCGGGAAAAGCCGCCTTAAACGCTTCTTCGACCACCCGATACGCGTCGTATCTGTCGCGGCGGTATTTGCCGTACCTGCCCGCTATCTCAAACAATTTGTTTATATTCTCGTTTTCAGCCGCCGTAAGTTCGCTTTTGCGCTTGCGCTGATCGGCGGATTTTTCGCGCAAAACGGGATACGTATCGCGTTTTGCGATCAAAAAGTCGGTAAGATTCCCGCCCGCGTAACCGAGCGCCGAGGCAATCGGAAGAAGTCTGTCGCGGAGCCTGAACGCCTGCGCTTCGGCTTCCGTGCGCTCCGAAATCATCTTCGACCTGCGCTCCGAAAGGCGCTTGTACTCCGCGTATTCTTTCTCAAACGCGTCAAAAGCCTGCTTGCCGCTACGGCTCTTTGAATATTCCGCCGCAAACGGAACTTTAGTAAACAACTCCGCGTCCGCCGCCGCGAGTTTTTCCGCCGCCGAACGCATTTCCGCCGCCGCTCTCGCCATGCGCCTTACGTACAGATACCCGAACGCGCCCGCCGCCGCCGAAAACAGCACCGCGGCGATTATCATAGCGACGGTCATTGCGTCCACGGCGAATATTACCGCCATAATTACCGACGAGACCGCAAGCACAAACGCCAGCAACGCCGGAACAAGAAGTTCGAACGCCGATTTGGCTTTCGTCCTGCGATGGACCGCTTCCGAAAGTTTGAGCGCGTTTTCCGCTTCGTCGCGAAACTTTGCCGCGGCGCGCATTCCGCGCAATTCGTGTTCGTAAACGCCGAGATTTTCGTATTTGCCGACGAATTCGGAGCTTGCTTCGTACTCTTCGATGTCGTCCTTGCGCGCAAGCCTGTCTTCCGCCGCCTTAAGCTCGTCCACCGCCGCCGAAAAAGATCCCGCGTCCAGCGGTCTGATCTTTTCTTCGAAGTCCTTAAGCATGGCGGGATAGTCTTCCGTCATATCTATCTGCTCTTCGATAGCCTCGTTAGCCGCCTTGAGAAGGGCGCGAGCCTCGTAAAAATCCGTCTTAAGCGTATTACCAACCGCATTAGGGTTTTCCTTTTCTCCCATAACGTACTCCGTTTTTTGCAACTTTTACACAAGTATAAAACATTTTTCGCGGCTTTGTCAACGCTTTAGCCGAAAAACCGATTTATTTTAGCGCAAAACGCCGACAAACAGCAAAAATAATCGGAAAAAAACGGTTTTCGCCGCGCTTTTAGTTGCTTTTTGACCGAAAATATTATATCATAGTTATCATATTATTTACCGCCGCGGCGGAAAGGAGGGCACGGCGTGCTTTTCGGTAAATACATAAGCAAATATTATCTCAAGTACGGCTGGATCCTGCTTTTCGGCATAGCGGCGCTTATCGTCGTCGACATCCTCCAACTCGAGATCCCCAACATGATAGGCGCGGTTGTCAACGGCATGAACGCAAAACCCGTGGTAATGCACGGCAAAACGTTTGACTTCGGGCTCGATTTTCTGCTGTATAATATATGTTTGCCGTTTATCGTCATCGTCCTCGTAATGTTTGCGGGGAGGTTTTTGTGGCGCATTTGCTTCATCGGCACCGCCTTTAAGGTCGAACGGGATCTGCGCGGCAAAATGTTCGACAAAGCGAAAGACCTGCCGCAGGAGTTCTATTCGGTAAATAAGGTCGGCTCGCTCATGTCGCTGTTTACCAACGACCTCGAAACGATTCAGGACTGCTTCGGGTGGGGCGTAATGATGCTGTTCGACACGCTCTTTCTCGGAACGCTCGCCATTATCCGTATGGCGCAGGTAAGCTCCGTCCTTACGCTCTTTTCGCTCCTTCCCATGCTTTTCCTTCTCGCCGCCGCTCTGGTGCTGGGAAGTTTTATGGAAAAGAAATGGGACCAACGTCAGGCGGTCTTTTCGGAAATAAGCGACTTCGCGCAGGAAAGTTTTTCGGGCATAGCGGTCATCAAATCCTTCGTAAAGGAAGGCAAAGAACTGCTCCGCTTCAAAAAACTCAACGACAAAAACGAAAAAGCCAACGTCGACTTTACGCGGCTGAGCACGCTTTTCGAACTCTTTATTGCGCTGTTTATCGAGTCGGTCATCTGCATTATTCTCGGCCTCGGCGGATATTTCGTGCACGAAGGCGCTTTCTCCGTGGGCGATCTTATAGCGTTTGTCGGCTACTTCGACGCGATCATCTGGCCGATACTTGCCATCAGCGAACTTATCGGCATGACTTCGCGCGGAAGAGCCTCGCTCAAACGCGTTTCGGCGCTCCTTGACGAGAAAAACACCGTTTGCGACTCCGATACCGCCGTTCCGCTCGAGTCGGTAAAAGGCAATATCGAATTCCGCCATCTCAATTTCACGTACCCCGGAAGCGAAAGACAGGTTCTTTCGGACGTTTCTTTCACTATCAACGCGGGCGAAAACGTCGGCATAACGGGCAGGACGGGAAGCGGCAAATCCACTCTCGTCGACCTTATTCTCAGGATATATAACGTCGAAAGAGGTTCGCTCTTTATCGACGGGCACGACGTAAACGACGTTACGATAAAATCTTTGCGTTCTTTTTGCGCGTGCGCTCTGCAGGATAACTTTCTCTTCGGCGACACGGTAAAAAACAATATCGCTTTCGCTCTCGACGAGCCCGACGACGAAACCGTAATAAAACGCGCCAAACAAGCGGGCGTTCACGACGATATTATGGGATTTAAGGACGGATACGATACGATTCTGGGCGAGCGCGGCATTACGGTCAGCGGCGGTCAGAAACAGCGTATAGCCATCGCCCGCGCGTTGTGCAAGGACGCGCCTATCCTTATTCTCGACGACTCGGTTTCGGCGGTCGACACGGCCACCGAGCGCGGCATTATCGATTCGCTCAAGACCGAGCGCAAGGGCAAAACGACTATTCTTATCGCGCACCGCATTTCGTCGGTCGAAAACATGGACAAGATAATTTACGTTTCGGACGGAAAAATCGCGGACGTGGGCACGCACGCGGAACTTTACGCGCGCTGCGAAGAATACAAAAATTCGGTGGATCTTCAGAAACTCGAAGCCGAAAAGGAGGAGATCGAAAATGCATGAGTACTTCCCTCTTCTCGTTATAGGCGCTATCGTGGGCGTTCTTTCGGCGGCTTTCCTTATAGCCTACTTCACCGTCAAAAACAAAACGCACGAGTCGGAATTCGAACGCAAAATGACCGACGGCGCGATCCTTAAGCGGCTGTTGCGCTACGCAAAACCGTACAAGCTCAATTTCGTCGCGGTGTTCTTCCTTATGGGAATAGCCATCGCTTACGAAATAGCCTCGCCGCTTATCATGGGACAAATAGAAGAAACGATCAAGGTCGACGGCTTCGCCGTGTCGGATCTCGTTTCGCAAGTGATCCTGTACGCAAGCATCGTTATCGTTTCGCTCGCCGCAATGTACTGCCAGACGATGATTTTGCAGCGCACCGGTCAAAAGATCATTTCCGCCTTGAGAAAAGAAACTTTCGAGCATATCGAGAGCCTTTCGCACTCGCAACTCAGCGAAACGCCGGTCGGGACTTTCGTAACGCGCGTCACCAACGACGTGGACGGCATTTCGCTCGCCTTTACGAATATCCTTGCCGAACTGCTGAAAAATATGTTTATTCTGCTCGGCATAACGATCGCGATGCTGATAATCAACTACGTTCTGGCGCTCACCGTGCTTTGCTTCGTGCCGTTTATCGTGCTGTTTACTTTTCTGTTCCGCTTTTTCTCGCGCAAAGCGCACCGCAAGGTCAAAAACGCCAATACGGATATAAATATTTTCCTTTCCGAACATCTGTCGGGAATAAAAGTCGTGCAGACCTATAACAAAGAAGAGAAAAAACGCGAAGAGTTCGAAGTCAAGAACAAAGCGCTCGAAAAGGCGCGGCGCGAACAAATGTTCGTCTTCGGCGTGTTCCGCCCGGTAATTTACGTGCTGTATATCTCGTCCGTCCTCCTGCTCGTTTTCCTGTGCGCAAAAGGCTACCTCGACGGTGCGCAGATACTCGGCAAAGCGGTAAACGGCGGCACGCTCGTAACCTTCTATATGTACGTATCCAAGTTCTTCAACCCCGTGCAGACGCTTGCCGAACAGTTCAACCGCCTTCAGTCCGCGTTCGCTTCGGCTGAAAAAATATTCTTTATTCTCGACACCGCGCCGATAGTCGTCGACGACGAAAACGCCGTCGAACTTACCGACGTAAAAGGCGAAATAGAATTTAAGGACGTGTGGTTTTACTACAAGAAAGACGAATGGGTGCTCAAGGGCGTGTCCTTCAAGGTCCCCGCCGGAAATACCGTCGCTTTCGTGGGCTCCACGGGCAGCGGCAAAACTACGATCATGTCGCTGTTGTGCCGTAATTACGACATTCAGAAAGGCGAAATACTGCTCGACGGCGTAAATATCCGCCGCTACACCGTTTCGTCTTTGCGGCGGCATTTCGGACAAATGCTCCAGGACGTTTTCCTTTTCAGCGGTACGATACGCAGCAATATCACTCTCGGCGAAGACTTTACCGAAGAACAGATCGAACAAAGCTGCAAATTCGTAAACGCCGACAGCTTTATCGACAAACTCCCCTCCCGCCTCGACGAAGAAGTGCGCGAGCGCGGCAATAATTTCTCGGCGGGACAACGCCAGCTTATTTCTTTCGCGCGCGCCGTGATCCACAAACCCGAAG
>CACZPH010000101.1 GCA_902783025.1 uncultured Eubacteriales bacterium
AAGAAGGGTACGTCGCGCAGGAAGGCAACGGAATTACCGTTATTCTCGACACCACCCTCACGCCCGAACTTATCGAAGAAGGCTATATGCGCGAGCTTGTTTCCAAGATCCAGCAAATGCGCAAGGACAGCGGCTTTGACGTAGTCGATCATATCAGGGTTTATCTTACCGCCGGAGAGGAGATCACGAAAGCGGTCAAGGACTTCGAGGACAGAATAAAGTCCGACGTTTTGGCTGACGGCGTGTATTTCGAAGCCGATCCCGACTCTAAAGAGTGGGACGTAAACGGCAAACCCGTAAAACTGGCGGTAAAACGCGTATGATAGCGAGCGGCTGGAAAGATTACGAAATAATAGCGACCGGCGACGGCGAAAAACTCGAGCGCTGGGGCAAAGTGTATTTGCTTCGCCCCGACCCGCAAGTGATTTGGCAGCCGCCGTTCGATCTTGCCTCGTATCCCATGCTCAACGCGCGCTATATCCGCTCGAGCGAGGGCGGCGGCAAGTGGAAAGTCCGCAAGCCGTTTCCCGACGAGTGGACGGTTTCTTACGCCGATATGACCTTTCTTATCAAGCCCATGGGATTCAAGCATACCGGCTTGTTTCCCGAGCAGGCGGTCAACTGGGAAAAGTGCGCCGCTCTTATCAAGAGCGCAAACAAGCCCGTGCGCGTTCTCAATCTTTTCGGTTATACAGGGGGAGCGAGCGTGGCGTGCGCCAAGGCGGGAGCCTTCGTAACTCACGTGGACGCGGCTAAGGCAATGGTGGATAGGTGCAAGCAAAACGCCGCCTTAAGCGGTGTGGAGAGCGACAAGATCCGCTACATAGTCGACGACTGCAAAAAATTCGTCGAGCGTGAATTGCGCCGCGGCAAAAAATACGACGCCGTGATTATGGATCCGCCCTCTTACGGCAGAGGACCGAGCGGCGAAACGTGGAAGATAGAAGACGACTTGTACGATCTTATTCTGCTCGTGCGCCAAGTGCTCGAGGAGCCGTTGTTTTTTCTCATAAACTCATACACGACCGGGCTTCAGCCTACGGTAATACGTAATTTGCTCTCTATCGCTATGAGCGATCATAAGGGCGAAACCGAGGCGTACGAGCTGTGTTTGCCCGTGTCGGACGAAACCAAAGGTAAAGTTTTGCTTCCGTGCGGATGCAGCGGACTGTGGAAACAAAGCAGGTGAATATGGAAAAGTTAGACGTATTATACGAAGACAATCACATAATCGTGGTGATCAAACCGCAAAACGTCCCCACTCAAGGCGACTCCAGCGGAGACAAAAGCCTGCTCGATATGGTCAAAGAGCATATCAAAGTGACGGAAAACAAGCCGGGCGAGGCGTTTGTCGGGCTCGTTCATCGTCTTGACCGACCGACTGGCGGCGTAATGGTCTTTGCCAAGACGAGCAAGGCGGCGTCGCGTCTTGCCGAACAGCTCAAGGACGGAAGCTTTGAGAAAAAATACCTTGCCGTAACAGTCGGCGCGCCGCGGGAGCGGAACGGAAGACTCGAAAACTGGCTTCTTAAGGACGAGGAAAACAACAAAGTAAAAGTCGTTCCGTCCGCGGATAACGACGCGAAAAAAGCGATACTCGACTACAAAGTGCTTGAAAGTCAGGCTAAGGTAAGTCTTATTGAAGTTCATCTCATTACCGGCAGATCTCATCAGGCGCGCGTTCAGCTCAGCAACGTAGGCGCGCCGATTTTCGGCGACGTCAAGTACGGCGGCGATACGCTCGCCAAGGGACACAATCTCGCTTTGTGGGCGTATTCGTTGAGGTTTTATCATCCGACGACCAAGACTCCGTTCGTATTCGTCGTATGCCCGCCGCAGGAGAAAACGCCGTGGAACTGCTTCAAGCTCGATAAGTATATCAGCGTCGTAAGACCGAAATCGTAAATTTTACCCGAAAGGGATCAATATAAGGAGAAAAGTATGATAATAGACGTAGCAGTTGAAAATCTTATTCAGTACGCCAAGAGCCATTTGCTTTTGGACGATCTTGACGAATTGTACGTTCGCAACCGTATTATCGATATGCTCAAAGTCGATACGTACACGCAGTACGAAGTCGACGAGGACGCTATCGACGAAATGACGTGTCCGGACGAAGTTATCGCGCCGCTCGTAAAATACGCGCTGGATAAGGGCGTAATAAAGGAAGGCGAAGAGGCGTATTTTGCGTGCGCGCTCATGGGCGAAGTTTCGCTCAAACCCAGCGAAATTGTCGATATTTTCGACGATCTGCACGCGCAAAACCCCGCCAAAGCCTTCGATTGGTTGCACGACTACTCGATCAAAAACGATTATATCAAACTCACCGCAATAAACAAAAACAAGCATTGGGAAGCCAAGTCCACAAAAGGCAAACTCGAAATAACCATAAATCTCAGCAAGCCCGAAAAGAAGAACAAGGACACCGCGAAACTCGTAGGACAAAAGGCTTCTTCTTACCCCGCTTGCGCAATATGTAAGGAAAACGTCGGATTTGCCGGACACGGCACCTTAAGACAGAATTTGAGATACGTGCCGCTTACTTTGGGCGGCGAAGAGTGGTTTTGGCAGTTCTCGCCTTACGCGTACTTTACTCAGCACGGTATAGCGATCAACAGCGAGCACACTCCCATGAAAGTCGACCCCTCGACTATCGTCAAACTTCTCGATTTCGTAGATTATGCGCCGCAGTATTTTATCGGTTGCAACGCGGCGCTTCCGATCGTAGGCGGATCTATTCTCGTTCACGATCATTTCCAGGGCGGACTTAAGACTCTTCCCATGCACAAAGCGCCCGATCTTATCCGCTACAAGAACCCCGATTATCCGTACGTCGATACGCATATCGTCGACTGGTACAACAGCGTGATCAGGCTTGCTTCGACCAACAAAAAGCTTATTGCCGAATATGCCGGCAAGATAGTCGAAGCGTGGAAGAATTACACCGACGAGAGCGCTTTGATAATTGCCAAGGACGAAAACGGTCAGCACAACGCCGTGACCCCGATAGCGCGCAAAGTAAACGGCAAGTATATCGTCGAGCTTATTTTGCGCAACAACATTTGCACCGAAGAGTTCCCCGACGGCGTATATCACGTTCATCCCGAGTATCAGAACATCAAGAGCGAGAGCATAGGACTGATAGAAGCTATGGGTATGTTTATTCTTCCCGGCAGACTTGACAGACAGCTCAAGGAAGTCGAAGCGTACCTTACCGGCGTTCCTTTCGACGAAAAGAAACTTGCCGACGATATGAAGATCCATGCCAAGATGATCAAGAAACTTCTCAAGGCTTACGGCAATACCTGCACGCCTAAGGAAGCGCAAGTCGCCGTAAAAGACGAGGTAAACACGGTTTGCGAAAACATTCTCGACAACACCAACGTATTCAAAAAGACCGACGAAGGCTTCGCGGCTTTCGATAGATTCTTAAACAGCGTAGGAGTGTTCAAGGCGTAATATGGACGAAGAAATCACTTTCCGCTACGACACCCAACTTCTTATCGAAGGAAGCAACCTCGACGTGGATTCGATAATAAAAAACCTTACGTTCCACGTTCGCGGCGACTCGCTTTTGGTCGTAGGCGACTCCGACCTCGTCAAGATTCATTACCACACCAACGAGCCGTGGAAAGTTCTCAAGTATTGCTCGACTTTGGGCGAAATATTTGATATTGTGGTGGAGGATACGGTGCGGCAGTCATCCGGCAAACAAGGCTGATTTCGCCGCCTTTGCTTTTTCGCCGCCAATAAACATCGTGATGCTTTGTCAAACAACTCCCGACTTCGGGTTACGTACGCTTTAGTACGCGCCCCTTGTCGGGAGTTTTTTTCCTCGCCTGACTCGTTTCTTGACGGCGAAAATTTCCTTGATTTGGCTTTATTCGTATTTCAAACGCGAAAATTTTGTTGTTTTAACTTTTCTTGTATTTCGCCCGCGAAAATCTCTTCGATATAGCCTTCCAATAATCAAAACGAAAAAACCGACGTAGTAAAACGCCGGTTTTTTTACTGTTCTTTGTCTTTCTCTTTTTATCCTTATGTCATT
>CACZPH010000102.1 GCA_902783025.1 uncultured Eubacteriales bacterium
CCCCCGACAAGGGGCGCGTAGTAAACCTACGTAACCCGCAGTCGGGGGAGTCTTAACATAGCATCACGAAGTTTATTGGCGGCGAAATCAGAGAAGGGGGATGGTGCCGAGATACACAATATCCTCCCTCTTCGCCGCATCGCCTTCCGCCAAAACAAACGCCTTGGCTACGATTTCGCCGCCGGCTTTGTTTACGAGGTCTTCAAGTCCCAAAAGCGAGCCTCCGGTGGAGACTACGTCGTCGACGATCGCTACGCGCTTGCCCTTAAGGAGCGCGGTATCGTGAGCGGAAAGGTAAAGAGTCTGTTCGTTGCCGGTCGTGATCGATTTTACGTGCGACTCGATACCGTCGACGGTATAAAGCTTCTTCGCTTTACGTGCCGCGGCGTAAAACTCGTGTCCGAGTTCGCGCGCGCAAACGTGGGTAAGCTGAAGACCTTTGCTCTCGGCGGTAATAAGCACTTCCGGCTTGAAGGGGGCGAGTTTTTCGGCGAGTTTTTTGCCGCAATACTCGGTGAGCGCCACGTTGCCGTGAAGGTTAAAAAACGCGATTTTGAGCGTGGGGGAAAGCGGAATGACCGGAAGGGCTACTTCCTTGCCCGCAATGGACGCAATATATTCTTCTTTCATGATTTTCTCCTGTATCGTAAAGTATCGTACCGAATTATTATAACGCTTTATTTTGCTTGTGTCAACCGATTGAGAAAAATAGACGAAAAGCATAAAAAATCCTCTTTTATTGTCTTTTCCTACTCTTCTAAAATATTATGCGTTTCGGGGTTGACAAGGGGCGCAAAATACTGTATAATAAAATAGTTATTTTATCATAATAAAAGGAGACGGAGTCTTTGTATGATATTGCGGACAAAATCATCGAACTGCGGCTCGCTACGCGCAGAGTCTGTATGTGCGAAAGCGCTCAAAGCAAAAAAAGCACTATGAGCCTTAAAACTAAGGTGCTTTTTCTCATAGAGCGCGGTAATTCCGCCAAAGATATTATATGGAATCTCAATATCGCGAAGACAAATCTCGCTTTGCTCACCTCGTCGCTCGAACGCGACGGTCTGATAACGAAAACGCAAAAACTCCGCGATAAACGCGAAAAAAATTACACTTTGACCGATAAAGGCATAAAATACCTAAGCGAACGCAAAGAAATCATCAATTCGCTCTTTAAGACGCTTATTACGTCCGAGAGCGATCTCGAAGACGCCGTAAGTAAAATCGACGAAGTGTTGGATCTATTGTCCTTCGTGGGCTGAAACGGAGACTTTTATGCTCGATATTATAAAAAAAGATCTTCAGGCCGCGTACGATCACGACGCCGCCGCAAGAAATAAACTTGAAATCATCCTGACGTATTCGGGATTTCACGCGCTGTTTTGGTACAGGATAGCGCATATTTTCCATACGCATCACTTCTTTTTCGTGGCGCGGGTAATAAGCCAGATAACCAAATTTTTTACCGGTATAGAGATACACCCCGGCGCGCAGATAGGCGAGGGCGTGTTTATCGACCACGGCATGGGCGTCGTTATAGGCGAAACCAGCGTCGTGGGCAATAATGTCGTTATGTATCAGGGCGTTACCCTCGGCGGCACGGGCAAGGACAAAGGCAAACGCCACCCCACTATCGAAGATAACGTTATGATAAGCGCCGGAGCAAAGATCCTGGGACCTTTTACCGTAGGTAAAAATTCCAAAATAGGCGCGGGCAGTATCGTTCTTAAAGAAGTGCCGCCGTCGTCTACCGTCGTAGGCGTTCCCGGCCGCGTCGTAAGGATAGAAGGCAAGCGCGTCGACGATCTCGACCAAACGCTCCCCGATCCCACCGCGACGGATATCGCGGCTATAAAAAAACAACTCGACGCTATTTGCAAGCAGTTAAGCAATTTGGAAAATAAAAGCGACAAAGGAGACGGCAATGCTCAGACTTTATAACACTTTATCGAGGACTAAGGAAGATTTTGTTCCGGTAGGAAAAACCGTCACGATGTATTCGTGCGGACCTACCGTATATAACTACGCTCATATCGGAAACCTGCGCACCTACGTCTTTATGGACGAGGTTCGCCGCGTACTGCGCTACGACGGCTACAAGGTAAAAGGCGTAATGAACATTACCGACGTGGGACACCTGCTTTCGGACGGCGACGAGGGCGAGGACAAAATGGAAAAAGCCAGCCGCGAACAGAAAAAAACGCCCTGGGAGATCGCCGCTTTTTACTCGGACGTTTTCTTTATCGATATAGCCGCGCTCAATATCGGCAAACCCGAAATAATCGCCAAAGCCACCGATCATATAAACGATATGATCTGGTACGTACAGCAGCTCGTCGACAAGGGCTACGCTTACGAAACGAGCGACGGCATTTACTTCGATATTTCCAAATTCCCGTCGTACGGCAAGCTCAGCCGTCTTTCGCTCGACGATCAGATAGCCGGCGCGCGCGTCGAGGTCAACAGCGAAAAACGCCA
>CACZPH010000103.1 GCA_902783025.1 uncultured Eubacteriales bacterium
AAAATAATTTCTTTGTAACCCTCTTTTACAAGTTGTTTTACGTCGGATATTATTCTATCTTTGCTTCTGCTTCTTTCTCTGCCGCGCACGTACGGTACGATACAATACGAACAGTAGTTATCGCACCCGTACATAATGTTTACCCATGCGCGGACTCCGCTCGTCCTGTATATCGGGATATCTTCGCTCACTCCGTTATCGTGCTCCCAAATGTCGATCAAAGAGGTCTTAGGGGTAACGCGATCGAGATATTTGCCGAATTCGGATAAATTATGCGTTCCGAAAATCAGATTTATAAAAGGGCATCTTTTCTTAAGTAATTGCGCCGCGCCGGCTTTTTGCGCCATGCATCCGCAAACCGCAATAATCATATCGGGCTTATTTTCTTTCATTTTTTTTGCGATACCGAGATTGCCGAGAATTTTAGTTTCGGCGGTTTCTCTGACGCAACACGTATTGAAGACCATGACGTCGGCGTTTTGCGGCTCTTTTGTTTCCTCATAGCCCTTGCTCCGTAATATACCTGCAAGTTGCTCGGATTCGTGGACGTTCATCTGGCAACCGTAAGTATGTATATAGTAGAACTTTTGCATTATTATAATACTCCGGATAATATTATACAATATTTTTTTAAAAAAGTATAGTAAAAAACCGAAAGTTATATTTTTGGAAAGAGAATACATACTAAAGCCATGAAAAAATGGACGAAAAAAATACCGGGAATTTTCGCGGCGACTTTTATTTTGCTTGTTATGATAACTGCTTTCTTTGTATTGTCGCCTTACGTTTACTTTCCGGGTTTTGTAAAATACGACAAAAACGATTACGAAACGGGAAAAGTAACGATCTACTCCGCTTTTGAAAGAAAAACTTTCGATCTCGGCAAAAAATGCACTGCCGTAAATCTTAACGATATGCGCGGATACGTTTACGGCGCCTTTGTCAGCGTCGAAGACAAAAGGTTTTTCGAGCATAAGGGCGTGGATTTCAAACGCGTTGCGGGCGCGCTCGTAAAAGACGTTTTTTCGGGCGGCTTCAATGAAGGCGGCTCCACTATTACTCAGCAATTAGTAAAAAACGTCGCTCTTTCGTCCGAAAAATCTCTGACGAGAAAAATCAACGAGATCAAACTCGCACAAATGGTTGAAAAGGATTTTTCGAAAGAAAAAATTCTCGAAAAATACCTCAATACCATATACTACGGTAACGGGATATACGGAATAGACAATGCCGCGAAATATTATTTTGCGAAAGACGTCGGGGATCTGACCCCCGCTGAAGCGGCGACGCTTGCCGCCGTAATAAACAATCCCGCAGCCTTCGACCCGCTCAAAAACACCGAAAAGTGCCTTAAAAGGCGCAATAAAATACTAAAACTCATGAAAGATCAGGGATTTATCGACGAAAAGCAATGCTCTGCCGCCTTAACCGCTGAGATCCTGATTCGTAACGACGAATATTTCGTCGATCATTATGCCGCCGCAATACTAAACGAATCAAAAAACAAATTCCGCGACCTGAGCGGATTTGCGCTGACGTCAAACGAAGATAAAGATATTACGGATAAAGTAAAAAGAATAATCGAAAACGAGGCCGATGAAGGTTACGTTAGCGCGTTGATCGCCCGAAACGACAGCGGAAAAGTTCTGGCAAGAGTATCGACTTTTCCTTATGATATATCCGCGGCGAGGTTTATGCCGGGATCTTTGATAAAGCCGATGCTTTGTTATGCGCCGCTGCTTGAATCCGGCAAAATATATACCTGCTCTCCGATAGCGGACGAAAAAACGGATTTCTCGGGATACGCTCCGTCGAACTACGGGGATATATACGAAGGAAACATAACCCAATCAAGGGCTTTGGCAATATCGTCGAATATTGCGGCTATCAAGAATTTTATATCTTTCGGACCCCGTAACGCCGTTGCTTTTGCGGCAAAAGCCGGTGTAAACTTCGACGAAAACGATTACGAGAATTACGCGACCGCGCTCGGCGCATTAAGAAAGGGTCTGACGCTTGACGAAATACTGAGCCTTTATCTTTGCGTGGCTTCGGGCGGCAAGCGCGTCGAGCCGTCATATATAAACTGCGCCGTAAAAAACGGAAATACGCTATATGCCGGGAATAAAGAAAGTTATCCGGTAATGGGCGAAGACACGGCGTTTTTGCTCTCGTCCATGATGCGCGAGTGCGTGACAAACGGGACGGCGAAGACTCTGAAACGCTTCGATAACGTTTGCGCCAAAACGGGTACCGTCGGCGACAAACGGGGGAATTCGGAGTGCTTTTGCGCAGCTTTTTCGCCGCGTTATACCGTTCTTTGCCATATAAGCAAAAAGGACAAGCCTCTTCCTTTGTCGATTACCGGCGGCACGAGACCGACAAAAATCGTAAAAAGAATATTTGAGATGCTTGACGATGAAGAAGAAATAACGCCTCCAGATTCGATAAAAAAATACGATATCGATCTTAACGAATGGAAAAAAGGGAACGTTGTTTTGGCGGCGGATAACGAAAAAACCGTAAACAAAAAGAGTTGCTGTTTCAGCGAACGGTTTTTACCGCCCAAACGCAACTCTTTTGAGGATTTCTTTGACGATTACTTAAGATATCTTAACGACTTCGATAGATCTTACGGCTTCGTCGATCAACGCGTCAAGATCGGGGATCTTGGCTAATTCTTCGGATACCTTGACGGGATTCGGTCTGATGACCGGCGAATCCGGCAAAAACACCGTACAACAGTCTTCGTACGGTAAAATCGAGGTGTCGAATGTGCCTATTTTACGCGCCGTTTCTATTATTTCTTCCTTATCCATCCCGATACAAGGTCTGAATACGGGCGTGTCGACTACACGGGCGTTGGTAACGTAAATACTCTCTAAAGTCTGACTTGCCACTTGTCCGAGGCTTTCGCCGTTTATCAAGCATCCGCATCCGCGGGTTTTGGCGACCGTTTCGGCAATGCGCATCATACAACATCTCATTATCGTGATCATGTATGAAGGATCGCAGCAACGGTGGATCTCTTCCTGGATTTTCGTAAAGCGCACACAACTGAGCATAATATTACCGCAGTACCCCGCCAGGATCCGCGCGAGATCTTCGACTTTTTGCTTAGCCATCGCGCTGGTGTACGGGTACGAATGAAAATGTATCGCGTCTATCTTAAGTCCGCGCTTTGCCATCATATAGCACGCGACCGGGCTGTCTATGCCGCCCGAAAGCAAAACGAGACCTTTACCCGCCGTTCCGGTAGGCATTCCTCCGGCGCATGGTATTTTTTCGCTGTAAATAAACGTCTTGCCGTCCTCTCTCAAGTCGACGTTTACGGTAAAATCCGGAGAAAAAAGGTCAACGCTAAGCTTCGGATGAGCCTCCAAAATTTTACCTCCGAGATATTTTGAGAGTTCGACCGAGGTCATCGGAAATCTTTTGTCCGCGCGATTTGTTTCGACTTTAAAGGTGCCGAAATCACGACTTAACAATACACAAGTAGAGGTAATTGTATTAATATCGGTTTCAACGCACACGGCTTTTGATATCGAATGAATACCGAAAACCCGCTTAAGAATATCTATGATTTTGCTTTCGTCGCAGTCTGCGTAATCACTGACGACATATCTCGATCTGAGCTGAGAAAACTTACACTCGACAACCGAAAGCCTACGCTTTATGTTTTTTACGAGAGTCGACTCGAAAAAGCCGCGATTGCGACCTTTGAGATGTATTTCTCCGTATCTTATTACTATTACTTTATCCAACTTGATATCCTCTCAGATCCTTGATATTCTTACACAGCGCTTTGCACGCCGTATCGACTTCTTCCTCGCTCGTTAACGGCGAAAGACTTATTCGGACGGCTCCGGATACTTCGTCTTTTTTCAGTCCCATATTTTCAAGAACGCGATTGCCGGAATGATGGCTCGAGCACGCCGAACCTCTTCCGATATAAACACCGTCGTCCGCCATGACGGATTGCAGGGTTTCGGCTCTGACGCCCGGAACGCTCAAGCAGCAAATAAGTCCGGTATTTCGCTCGGTATCGCCTATTATTTTTACGCCTTCGATTTTATTCAGTTCGTTAAGAAGGCGTAAATACAGCTTTTTTACCTTTGCGGCGTCGTAAACCTTGGAAAACTCGCCTATTGCGGCGCCTAAACCCACAATACCGCCGACGTTTTCGGTGCCGGAGCGCATTCCGCTCTCCTGCCCTCCGCCGAACAAATAAGGCGCAATATGTACCGAAGATTTTACAAAAAGCGCCCCAACGCCTTTCGGCGCGCCTATTTTATGTCCGGATATCGAATACAGATCGACGCCCAACCTTCTCAAATCGCAGTCGGTTTTTAAAAAGGCTTGTACTCCGTCGCTATGGATAAGAGTTCGGGGATTTTTTGCCTTTACAAGCGTTGATATCCGTCCCAGATCGTTAATTACGCCGGTCTCGTTTGAAACGTGGATTACGGACACGTAATTCGTTTTGCCGTCGACAAGGTCGACAAGAGCGTCGATATTTACGCTTCCGTCGTTATTTAAGGGCGCAAACCTCACGTCGTAGCCCGAATCTTTAAGGTGTTTTGCGGTTTCGTATACGCAGGCGTGTTCGCCCGCGCTGACTACGGCGTTGCCTTTTTTGTTCTTAAAAGCGCAATTGAGCGCCCAATTGTTGCTTTCGGTCGCGCACGATGTGAAAAATATTTCCGATTTTTTAGCGTTGAGCGCCGTGGCGACGGTCTGGCGCGAACATTCGATCAGCGCGCTTGCCGCCATGCCTTTGTCATAGGTCGCGGAAGGATTGAAATAGTCTTCCGTGTAAGTGGAATTTATGCGTTTTACCACCTCGTCAAATACTCTTGTGGTACTTGCGTTATCTAAAAAAATCATCTTATTGACCTCAATTCTTCCGAAAATACTCCGTACGAAGGCGCGGTTTGCTTGAGTGCTTTGACAAAATCGTCGTCAGGCTCGCATATAACCACTATTTTTTCACTCATTACGGTAAAAGTAATATACAAGTATTTTTCGCGCTTGTTGCAATACGCGGGAATTGATCTTCGCCTTTGTTCAGCGATTTCCGCAAAAGCGTCGGTATCCGTATAGCCGACCTTTTCGATATTGACGAGTTCCGTCCTCAGGATCGTTACTCTCTTTCTCGAATTTATAATACGCACGAATCTGATTTCCGTACCGGATATAAAATAATCGTACTCGCAGTTTATTTTTCGGATCATTCGCCAACAGAACAGTATTCCGCCTACGCACGGGAAAATTACGAGAGCAAAAATTACGATATTGAAGAATACTCTTTTCGCGTCGGCTTGATACCAGTCGAGAAAATTTATCAGGATCAATATGCCTACCGCCAAAACTACCGCGAAAACGACCCGCAAAACGACCCAGATCATAAGTTTGGACGGGTGATCGCGCACGACTTCGTTGACGATATTTTTTTCGAAATAATTATCCATAACTAAATTATACTATATTTCCTTGCGGATTTCAAGTCATTTTACGGTAACAAACGTCACTCCGTTGTCGCCTTCGCCGTATCTGCCGAATCTGAATTCGGCGACAAGCGGCGATGAGTGAAAATATTTGTGCAGACCTTTTGCCAGAGCCATAGTTCCTTTGCCGTGAACGATCTTTATCGTTTTGTTGCCGTCCTCGTTATGCATCGAGATAAGATAAGGCTCGATCACGCCGATCGCCTCGTCCACAGTCATTCCCAAAACTTTGAGTTCCGTCAGGAAAGTCGTAGGCTCAACCCTGCCTGCGGGGTGATATTCACTCGCTTTTTTTGCTTTTTTGACCTCGGTTTGGGGAGGTACCGCAAGATCGTCGGCTTTTACCGACGTCGTGATCGACCCTAAAGAAACCTGAACGTTACCTTTTTTGTCCGCAACGGACCTAATAACGCCTTTGGCGTTAAGGCTTTTGACAATACACTCTTTGCCGGGAATAATGTCGCGCTGCTTATAAGTCACGTAGTTGACCGTCAAAGTTTCGCGATTAAGTTCGTCCTCTATGTCGCCGAGTCTTTTTCTGAGTTTTTTTGCCTCCAGAAGCGCTCCTTCCGTGCCTTTTTCGAGCGCTTCTTCCATTTCTTCTATTATTTCGTTGGCCTTTTGCATGGAATCGGACACAAGTTTACGCGTCTGAGCGGCGGCGTTATTTTTAATTTTTTCATTAAGAAGATCGATTTTCTTCGCTTCGGCGTTAAGTTTTTGCCTTTCGCTTTCGAGCGAAACGCGCGCGGCAGAAATTTCTTCAAGCTGTTTTAAGGCGCTGTTTCTCAATTCCTCGGCATTTTTCACAAGGTTTTCGAACTGCAGTCTGCCCGGATCTATTTTACTTAATGCGTCGTCAATAATCTCTCTGTTAAGACCGAGTCTCGTCGCGATATTGAGCGCGTTGCTG
Organism: uncultured Eubacteriales bacterium; assembly: GCA_902783025.1. Taxonomy (GTDB): domain Bacteria; phylum Bacillota; class Clostridia; order Christensenellales; family Pumilibacteraceae; genus RUG12826. Next base: position 6,421 of record CACZPH010000103.1, read on the forward strand.
GAGCCCGGCATTCCCAAAACAAGCCTGTAGGTCGGAGCAAACGTTTCCGCGTCGAATTGCATACACCCGTTAGTCACCCTGTCCTGCGTTACTCCGTATTCCTTTAATTCGTTATAATGCGTGGTAACTACGGCTTTTGCGCCGATTTTTCTGATATAATCAAGGATGCCCAACGCCAACGCCGAGCCTTCTGTCGGATCGGTCCCGCCGCCGATCTCGTCGAGGAGCACAAGAGAATTAGGGGTAAGTTCGTCGGTAATTCTTATGATTTTTATCATATGAGAAGAGAACGTGCTGAGTTCGTTATCGATACTCTGCTCGTCGCCTATATCGCAGTATATCGAGTCAAATACGTTGACGGTTGCGGACTTTGCGGGCACCCAAAGACCGTAATATGTCATAAGGCAAAACAATCCGATAGTCTTTAGACTGACGGTCTTTCCTCCTGTGTTTGGACCCGTAATAAGAAGCTGATCGAACGAGTCCCCGATTTCTATATCGATAGGAATAACTTTGGTTTCGTCGAGAAGCGGATGTCGGGCTTGCTTGAGTTTAACAATGCCGGTTTTGCAAACAATCGGCTTTTGAGCGTCAATTTTGAGTGAAAACCTATATTTTGAAAATACTATGTCTAACATAGTACACGAGTCTTTGCATTGCAAAATCATTTTGGAGCAGCCGTCTACGCGCTTTGAAAACTCATATAGGATACGCTCCGTTTCCGCATTCTCTTCCGCCTGCAAAGTACGCAGTTCGTTATTGAGCTCGACGATGACGAAAGGCTCGATAAAAACCGTCGACCCCGAAGCGGACTGATCATGCACGAGTCCGGGTACACTGCTCTTGAACGCCGTTTTGACCGGAAGCACAAACCTGTTGTTTCTTATTGTTACTATGTTGTCCTGAAGATAGCCCGAAAGGTCGTTAGTTCTGGTATAAGACGCAAGCTTATCTTTAAGTTTAATATTCATTGACGTAATTTTACGCCTGAGATCTCGGAGTTTAACGCTCGCGTTGTCACTTATTTCATTTTCACTGATTATAGCAATATTTATATCTTTTTCGAGTGATTCGTCGATAAACAAGCCGTTAACGAAATCCTTAAGCCTTACTACGTCGTCGCCGGTGGACATGATCGAAGAACGCGCGATCCTTGCGGACTTAAGTACAGCGGCTATTTTGAGTAATTCGCCCGGCTGAAGCATTCCGCCTTTTTGCGCCTTTTCGACGATTTTATCTACCGGATCAAACCCGACTATGGGCGAAAGTAAATATTTTTCCGCGACTATACTTGCCTCTTCGGTAAGAGTCTGGCGGTATTTTACTTCGTTATACGAAAAAGACGGCTCTTCTTCGAGAAGTTGCCTTTTTGCGTCTTCACTAACCGCAAAAGACGCAACGCGTTCGACAATTTTGTCAAATTCAAGTTGTTTTAGAGTGTTTTGTTCCATTATTACTCCGGTTTTTTGTCAAAATATCCCTTAATTCCTTCCTCTCCGGTCGGTTCGCCATTCATAAATTTTTTGAGAATTACGCAAGCTTTTGACTTAGAAACGCCGCGAAAATCAAGAAACTTTTTTAAAGCAACGTCATTTTTGCTGAGTTGATACGAAATATCGATCGGTTTGGAGTTGAGTAAATGCGAATAACAATACGCGACCGAAAATCTCCGGAAGGTAAATTTGTTCCCGTTTTCGTCACTAAGAGTAAGATCGTAGCGCTTTTCGCATCCGTTGCACGATCCCATGAGATTTTTACGCGGGCAATGACAAAATGTCATAAACGGGAAAAATCCGTAGCAGTAAGAAAAAGATTTTTCCCCTACGCCCGCCTCAACGCTCAAGACTTTGTCCGCATCAAAATCGTCGCATACGATATTGAGGAATTCGCCAAGCAAAACTTGCTTATTCTTAAATAATTCAAGGCCGTAAAGATTGTTGACGACGACTTTTTTTATATCCTTGCGTGAGGCGATTCTTTTTAGTATGCCAAGATCGGCGCTTCTTGCGATTTGCGGAGTATCGAGATATATACGATCGTCAAAGACGATATTTTCGACGTCCTTGAAGTCAACCGGCGAATATATTACGTAATCGACCGAATTCAAAAGTTCCAACGCGAAAGAATAATCGTCGGTTTTGACGCAAACGCAACGATTTTTTATGCCGTTACGCGCGCAATCAAAAACGGAATCGTCGCATACTTTGTTCTTTGCCGCGGCCCGGACGTACGAATTCTCAAAAACCGCGCCGTAATCCTCAAAGCATTTACGGCGAAAATCGTTAAGAACAGACTTTACGCAAAAAACTTTACCGCTTAAATCGATAGAAAAATCAGCTAAATTAAAGCCGTAATCTTTGCATTTTGCAAAAACGTCCTTGAAATCGTTTTCACTCATCGGAGCGGAATACGCGGGAGAAAGAGAAAAATCCGAATAATACGTTTTGCTTACCCTATCGGTCGAGATCTTAACAAACAGCGGCGAATCGACCGCTGCCGAAACCTCAACGCGAACTCCTACCGTTTTCGAAGCGACTTCCTTGACGGCCTTGATAAGGTTGTGATCCGTCGTAATATTGACGTCGTCGCCTCTTTTTACGTCGCCGACATACGTCGTAACTCCGCCGTCGGCAAAAATCTGCGCGGTTCCGGTCTCAACGCCCTCGCGAAGAAATTTTACGGCGTCACCCTTCCGCAACGAACATGAAAGAACAGCTTTTTTGCCGTCGACGCGCCTGATTATTCCTACCTTGCTTCCGATATGACTCTGGGTAAAAGGATAAATAACGTTTTCGGTAGGCTCAAAAAGATGCGCGCGAGTATAATTACCCCTGTTGTACATACGCTTAAGAGCTTCGAAATCGTAGTTTTCGCCGTCCACGGCGTTACGATAAACTTTAGTCGCTACGGCAACGTATTCGGGACGGCGCATTCTGCCTTCTATCTTCAGCGAATCGACGCCGGCTTCGATCAAGGCTTTTAGGGAAGTGACGAGAGACATGTCCTTAGGAGAAAGCCAATATCCCACCTTCCCGTCAAGCGTATATTTCTTCCGGCAAAGCTGCAAACACTTTCCGCGGTTACCGCTGTATCCTGAAATTAACGAAGAAAAATAGCAGTTACCCGAAAAAGAAACGCACAGAGCGCCTTGAACAAACGCTTCCACTTCGATATCGCAATTTTGCTTTATATCTTTGATATCGTCGATAGTCGCTTCGCGCGAAAGTATAACGCGGTCCGCACCGAGTTTTCTCGCTACGGTCGCGCCGTAAACATTATGCACTCCGCTTTGTGTGCTCAAGTGGATAATTATGTCAGGCATAGTACATTTAATTTCGCGCAAAAGGGTAAAATCCTGCAAAATTATAGCGTCTATTCCGATTTTGTAGGCGGCTTTTATCGCGTCAAGCATTCCACTCTTTTCGTTGTCGATCGGCAAAGTATTTACGGTCAAATACACTTTAACTCCGAAAAAGTGGGCTTTTTTGATCGCTTTTTTTAGCAGAACAAGGTCAAAGTTTTCGGCTTTGGCCCTTGCTCCGTATTCTTTTAGACCGAGATACACCGCGTCGGCGCCGTTGTTGATGGCGGCTTCGAGCGATTCGTAATTACCGGCGGGTGCAAGAACCTCGGGTTTACGCTCTGAGTTTTGCATCGAATTTTTTGCCGAGTTCGTCAAGAATACCGTTGATGATATCCTGGATCTCGGCGTCAACTAAAGTTTTGTCGCCCGGGTTTATCTTTAACGAAAACGCAACGCTCTTCTTTCCCTTTTCGACCTGCTCTCCCGTGTATACGTCGAACAACGTAACGTTAGCGCAATATACCCCCATTTTCTCCTTGACCGCGTCAATAAGGTCGCCTACGGGAACGTCGATACCTACCGTAACCGCAAGATCGCGCTCTACTATCGGGAATTTGGGAAGCGGAACATATTTTACGGCTTTTTCTTTTTTGTTTAAGTATTTTTCGATCGTTATAGTTGCGATAATAACGTTTTCGTCTATCTTATATCTTTCCGCGACAAGAGGATGAAGTTTACCGACCGAAGCGACAAGATCGCCGTCTTTGTCAATAAAGTCGGCGCTTATACCGGGATGAAGATACGGCGCGGAACTGCGTTTTACACGGCATTTCGCGTCCAAAGCGCTCAAAACTTCAAGAGTGATCTCTTTTGCCGCATAATAATCTTCGTCTTTTCCCACAAGAGCAAAACACAAAGTTTCAGTTTCGTCGGGAAGTTCGGTAAGAGGAAGAGCCTTGGGAATATACGTTTTTCCTATTTCAAAGAGTCTGAAATCGTTATTTTTACGGCTTAAATTAGTGTAAACCGAATCAAGCATACTGCTTACAAGTTGCGTACGCATGACGGCGAATTCCTCCGAAAGAGGATTAAGTATCTTTATCGCGTTACGGATCGGATCGTTTTGCGCATATCCGAGCATATCGTACGCCTTAACCGGTATAAAAGAATAAGTCAATGCCTCGTATGCGCCGTTTGAAACCATAATATCCTTTATTCTTTCAACGTTTTTCGCTCTTACGCTTGTTCCGCCTACGGTCGGACGCGCGTTTTTGATAAACGTCGACTTGATATTATCGTAGCCGTAATATCTTATTACTTCTTCCGCAATGTCTGTGTAGTTGTCGATATCCTCACGATAAAGCGGAATAATGCAAGTAAGAGTTTTGCCGTCCAAAGCGGTTTCAATGCCGAGATTGTTAAGTATCGAAACCATGATCGACGGCTCTATTTTGATGCCGATAAGATCGCATATCTTAGTTGTGGTAGTTGTCAAAACGCGCTTTGCAGGCACCTTCTTGCCCGCTTCGACTTTCAGATCGGTTACTTTCCCGGCTCCCAAGGCTTCAAAAAGCGCTAAAGCGCGCTCTCTGCCCGCCTCTACCGAATAGAAATCGACGCCTTTTTCGTATCTCGACGACGAATCGGACCTCAAACCTAATTCGCGCGACGTCGTACGCACGCTGTCCTTGGCAAATCTGGCAGCTTCAAGAAAAACCGTCCTTGTTTCGGGATTTATGCCGCTGTATTCTCCGCCCATTACGCCCGCGATGGCAATCGGTTTAACGTCGTCGGCAATAAGCAGGTTGTTGGTCCGCAAATCGTATTTTTTGTCGTCCAAAGCCACGATCGACTCGCCTTCTCTCGCGTTGCGCACCGTAATAGAGCCTTCGACGTTGTTTATGTCGAAAGCGTGAAGCGGCTGACCGATCTCCAAAAGGACGTAATTTGTAATATCAACTACGTTGTTGATCGCTCTGACGCCCGCATATCTGAGCCTGTCACGCATCCATTTTGGGGACGGCTCGATCTTTACGTCGGTAATAACCCTTCCCGTATATCTGCTGCAAGCGTTTTCGTCTTCGATTTTTACCTGCGGCACGGTCAAAGCCGAACGATAAACTTTATATTCCGTCGACGGGGATTTGGCTTGTTTGCCGAGAACCGCCGCCACTTCGCGGGCGAGCCCGAAAACAGATTGACAATCAGGGCGATTAGATGTTACGGAAATATCGAAGACCGTTTCTTTAAGTCCCAGAAGATCGCGGATATCGACGCCTAACGGCGTATCTGCAGGCAAAATCAAAAGCCCGTTGACTTCCGCGCCTTCGATCACCGAGTTGTCGATATTGAGCTCCGATCCCGAACAGAACATTCCGTCGCTTTCTACTCCGCGAAGATTGCTCTTAATTAT
>CACZPH010000104.1 GCA_902783025.1 uncultured Eubacteriales bacterium
ACAAAAAACTCCTTTTGAGATATTTGACGATATTATAACACAAAAAAGGCGTTTTGCAAAATGGTTTTCGGTATATTTGACGGAATTTTAAAAAAATAAAACGGGACTTGCCCGTTTTATCCGATTTTAATCGTTTACATCTGTTTCCGCTCGCGCCGCGTTTTCGGCCACACCGCGGTTTATCGCGTTTTTGATCGGCGTTATAATATCGTCGTCCACAACGCGTTTCAAGTCGTTTACCGTCGTCCGTACGGCGGGTATCGACGACAGCGCGAAAGCGGAAGCCAAACCTACCGCCATACCTATACAAAAACTCTTCATATCTTTTCCTCCTTGCCTCTATTTTGCGCAAAAAAGAGAAAAATATGTCGGATTTTATACTTCCCGCGTCTTAGTCAGATCCTTTACGAGTTTTATGCTCCTGAGATTATTTACGCAGGAAGCAAGGATCTCCGTCGCTTTATCGATATCTTCTTCAGTCGTTCCTCTCCCCATGCTTATACGCACCGTCGAAGCCGCCTGCTCGCTCGTAAGACCGATCGCCTTAAGCACGTGCGACGGCTCAAGAGAACCTGCCGAACAAGCGGAGCCGGCGGATATACAAAGTCCCTTGACGTCCGCAAGATTAACGAGCGCGGACGCGTCTACTCCGTCTATCGTAACGCTGATAACCGCCGCCGACGATACCGGTCCGCAATTGAAAGTCAGACCGTCAAGACGGGCGGAAATGGCGGAAATAAAGCGGTTTTTAAGCGCCAGCAGGCGTTTTTCTTCAGTTTCCCGCAAGTCCGTCGCCTTCTTCAAAGCCTTTGCCGCGCCGACTATGCCGGGAGTATTCGTCGTTCCGGCGCGTCTGGACAGTTCCTGATGTCCGCCGTCGATGAGATTGTCGATTTTCACGCCTTTTTTTATATACAGAATACCCGCGCCCTTTGGTCCGTAAAACTTATGCGCCGATAACGAAAGCATATCCGCGCCGCTCGTCCGCACGTCGATATCCGTATGTCCTACGGCCTGTACCGCGTCGGTATGAAATACGGCGCCCGCTTTGTGAGCCGTTTCGCATAAAGATTTTATATCGTTTACGGCACCGGTTTCGTTATTGACCGTCATTACGGAAACTAAAAGAGTCTTTGCTCCGACCATTGATTCGAAATCCGGCAAACCGACGCGACCGTAACGGTCGACAGGTATTTTTTTGACTGTGAAGCCGTACTTGGTAAGGCTTTCGGCAGCGTTAAGTACGGCGGGGTGTTCGGCAGCGCCGATAAGTATCTCGTTGCGCTCGTTTTTATTCGCCAGACAAAACCCCTTGATCGCCCAGTTGTCGCTCTCGCTGCCGCCGGAGGTAAAATATATTTCTTCCGGCCTGCAATTCAGAACGTTTGCCGCCGTTCGCCTTGCTTCGTCTACCGCAAATGCCGCTTCTCTGCCGTACGAATACGAAGTGCTCGCATTACCGAAAAAGTCGGTAAAATACGGGACGGTTTCTTTAAAAACGTCCTCGTCCATAGGCGTCGTAGCCGCATAATCAAGATAAATTCTTTTCATCTTCACTCCGTTTTCGATTTGATTTCGGCAAGATATTTTTCGGCAAAAACATGCTTATACAGCGTAAAAAGCGCCGCGTACGACGCTATCGCCATACCTATCGCAACTATCGCCACGATAATTTCGTCAGTCGTAAAAACAGAAGCGAGAAGCGCCGCGACAACGATCAGGACTATCGGCAAAACGAGCAAAAGCAATATCGGCAAAACGGGCTTAAGTGACGGCGTTTCGACTATAACGGTATCGCCGACCGCCGCGTCGATCGACGACTTTGCCTTAAAATCGACGTAATCGTTTTTGCCGAAAGCGCAGGCTCTGCACCCGTCGCACGCGCTGTTTTTGGTTACGCGCACGACGAAATATTTGCCTTTTTTAGATGTGATTTTGCCGTTTTCGGTCATTCTATCGCTCTTTGATCGTCTTTGCGAGTTCGGATATAGTTACGTCGCAGGTTTCGCCCGTCGACATATCTTTGAGCTTGCAAACGCCTCCGTCGACTTCGCTTCCGCCTATTACCACAGTATATTTCGCGCCTATTTTGTTTGCGAATTTCAACTGAGATTTCATGCTTCTTCCGGTAAGATCGGTATCGCACGCCACTCCTTCGCGTCTTAAAACGGAGCATAGTCTGAAGCAATAATCGACCTGATCGGGGCTTTGAGAGACCGCAAAAAGGTCTAAAATATCGTCGTTAGGGATTTCTATGCCTTCGCTGTCGAGAATGTACAGCAATCTTTCGATGCCCATACCGAATCCGACGCACGGAGTCGGATTGCCGCCGACGGATTCGACGAGATTATTATATCTGCCTCCGCCGCAAACGGTACCGACCGAACCGGTCACAAACTCAAAAACGGTTTTCGTATAATAATCAAGTCCTCTCACGATCTTCGGATCGATCTTGTAAGGGATCCCCGAATCGGTCAGAAGACGGCAAAGTTTATCCGTGTGAGCGCGGCAATCGTCGCAGATATAATCCGTAATTACGGGCGCTTCGGCGACAATTTCTTTGCAATGCGGGACCTTGCAGTCGAGTATCCTTAAGGGATTGCGTACAAAACGCTCCTTGCACGTCGAGCAAAGTTCGTCGTAACGCGAAGAAAGATATTCTTTGAGCGCCGCGTTATATTTCTTGCGGCAATTCGGGCAACCGATATTATTGATGTTGAGCGAAAGATCCTTCACGCCCAATTCGCTTAGAAAATCATAAGCGAGCGAAATGACTTCAAGATCGAGATACGGAGTGTCGCCGCCGTAAACCTCAACGCCGAATTGATGATGCTCTCTGAGTCTGCCTTTTTGCGGATTCTCATAACGGAAAACCGGCGTTATGTAATACATCTTAAGAGGCAAACTCATCGCCTCGAGCGAATTTTCGACGAAAGATCTCGCGACCGGCGCCGTTCCCTCGGCTTTGAGCGTAACGGATCTGTTGCCCTTGTCGAGGAAAGTGTACATCTCCTTGCCCACTACGTCCGTATCTTCGCCTATCGAGCGCGTAAAAAGTTCGGTATGCTCGAAAGCGGGCGTACGTATCTCGTGAAAATTGCGCAACTTGCACGCAAGACGCGCTTTACGCTCTATAAACTGCCACTTATAACTTTCGCCGGGCAGGACGTCTTTGGTTCCCTTTGGAATACTAATCATAATGCACCTTTTACAAAATATATTTTTTAAGATCGTGACGTTTCGCGCCGTCGCAACGCTCTTCCACGTATTTGCGGTCTACGGTAACGCTGATAAGCGGATGTTCGCCGTTTGCGTTAAAACTCAGATCCTCAAGCACTTTTTCGACTACCGCATAAAGTCTGCGCGCGCCGATGTCCTCGTTGGATTCGTTATCGTTGTAAGCCGCGTCGGCTATCGCTTCGATACCGCTTTGGTCAAATTTCAGGTCGATATTGTCTACGGCGAGAAGTTTTGCGTACTGTACGGTAAGAGCGTTTTCGGGAACGGTAAGGATCTTGATAAAATCTTCTTTGGTAAGACTGTTGAGTTCCACGACTATCGGGAATCTTCCCTGAAGTTCGGGAATAAGGTCGTGTACCGAACTTACGTGGAACGCGCCCGATGCGATAAAGAGTATAAAATCGGTCTTAAGTGGACCGTATTTCGTCATTACGGTACAGCCTTCGACGATGGGAAGAATGTCGCGCTGAACTCCTTCGCGCGATACGTCCGGACCGCTTCCTTTCCCGCCGCCGGCTATCTTGTCTATCTCGTCGATAAAAATAATACCGCACTCCTGAGCTCTCTTAAGCCCTTCGGAGTTTATCGAATCCTTATCGATCTGCTTTTCGCTCTCTTCGGCAATGAGAATGTCAATAGCTTCTTTTACCGTGAGCTTGCGTTTCTTTTTGCGTTGCGGAAGCATATCGCCGAATATACTGCCGAGGTTTATCTCCGCGCCGCCCGGAACTACTTCCATGGGCTTGGGCACGTCGTTGACTTCGATCTCGATAAGATGAGCGTCTAACTTGCCTTCTTTGAGCTCCGTTTCGATCTGCTCGCGTAAAACTTCTTTGGCCGTATCCGGCTCTTTTTTCGAACGCGTCAGCAACAACGCGTCCACTATCTTTTTCTCGGCGACCGCGCGGGATTTTACCTCGATCTCGGCGAGCTTTTCCTGCTTTACGAGATTGATCGAAACCTCCGCGAGATCTCTGACCATCGACTCCACGTCGCGACCAACGTATCCCACTTCGGTATATTTTGTCGCTTCGACCTTGATAAACGGCGCCTTGACAAGCTTCGCGAGTCTTCGCGCTATCTCGGTTTTACCTACGCCGGTCGGTCCCTTCATAATGATATTTTTCGGGGTTACCTCTTCCCTGTCGGCTTCGCTGAGCATACTTCTGCGATAACGATTCCGAAGAGCGATCGCGACCGCTTTTTTCGCTTCGCTTTGCCCGACTATGTACCTGTCGAGTTCGGCAACTATCTGTTGAGGAGAAAGCTGATTCATATTACACCTCCTCAACCGTAAAATTATCGTTAGTGAAAATACAAATCTCGGACGCGACGGTCATAGCTTCTACGGCTATTTCGCGAGCGGAAAGATCCGTCTTTTTGCACAACGCTCTCGCCGCCGCCAAAGCATAATTTCCGCCGCTTCCGATGGCGGCGATACCGTTTTCGGGCTCGATAACGTTGCCTGTTCCGTCAAGAACGAACATTTCCTTGCTGTCCGCCACTATCATCATCGCCTCAAGCTGTCTTAGTCCTTTATCTCCGCGCCAGAGTTGCGCCAAAGCCACGGCGCTGCGCATAAGATTGCCGCTGTACTTTTGAAGCATTTCTTCAAAGTGATCGCACAGCGTAAACGCGTCGGCGACCGAACCCGCGAACCCCACTACGACTTTGCCGTCGTAAAGTCTGCGGACTTTTTTGGCGTTTCCTTTCATAATTACTGTCTGTCCGGCGGTGACCTGTCCGTCGCCCGCCACTACCGTTTTGCCGTCTTTTTTTACGGCTACTATGGTGGTTCCTCTTATTTCCATAAGTCCTCCGTACCTGTATTGATATATTCCTTTAAGTCTTTTAATCCGCGCTCCGAATACGCGAGTTTTTTCGCGTTTTTGTCGCGTATCTTAGCGTTTAGCGGCGGTAAAATGCCGAAATTGGCGTTCATCGGTTGAAAATCCGCGTTTTCACGGACGAGATAATCGCACAAAGCGCCCGTGATAGTCGTCGGCGGAAGCTCGAGAAGCGGAATATCTTTTACGTACCTTACCGCGTTGACTCCGGCAATAAGTCCCGAAGCAACGCTCTCGACGTATCCTTCGACGCCGCTGAGCTGTCCGGCTATAAACACGCCGCTTAACTTTGTCATAAAGCCTTTGTTTATCGTCTTGGGCGCGTTAACGAACGAATTGCGATGCATTACGCCGTATCTTAAGTAATCGGCGCTTTTGAGCGCGGGAATAAGCGAAAAAACGCGCTTTTGCTCCCCGAACTTGAGATTTGTCTGAAAGCCTACGATATTGTACGCGCTTCCCGCCGCGTTTTCGCGTCTTAGTTGTACCACGGCGTACGGACGATTGCCGGCCGAGTCGCGGAAACCTACCGGACGAAGAGGTCCGAAACGTAAAGTGTCTTCGCCTCGCTTAGCCATGATTTCGACGGGCATGCAACCTTCGAAAACGTCGGATTTTTCGAATTCTTTTCTCTCCGCGCATTCCGCGGAAACGAGCTCTTTTATAAAGCGTTCGTACTCTTCTTTCGTAAGCGGACAATTTACGTAATCGCTCTCGCCTTTTCCGTATCTGTCGGCGGTAAACGTTTCGGAATAATCTATACTGTCGCCCGAAATTATCGGCGCCTCGGCGTCATAAAAATGCAGGTTTTGTCCGAACTTCGACGAGATATCCGCCGCCAAGGCGTCCGTCGTCAGCGGACCGGTCGCAACGATCGTCACCTCTCCTTCGGGTATGCGTTTAATCTCTTCGCACACGATTTCGATAAGAGGGTCGGCCTTTACGGCAGAGTCGACTTTTTTCGCGAAAACCGCCCTGTCTACGGCAAGCGCGCTGCCGGCGGGAACGGACGAGGAATCCGCCGCTTCGAGAACACGCGACTTCATGAGCCTCAATTCCGCCTTAAGCATCCCGCCCGCCGTCGAAAGCAGATCGCTCTTGAGCGAATTACTGCAAACGAGTTCGCAAAAATCGGGGTTGGAATGCGCCGGGGTAAAAGATTTCGGCTTGATGTCGAAGAGTCTGACGGGTACTCCGCGCGCAGAGATCTGCAACGCCGCTTCGCACCCCGCAAGGCCCGCGCCTATTACGTTAATTCTTTTTTCCACCTGACTGTCCTTTAAGATTTACGATCGTCTTGCACTTGGGATAACCCGTGCAAGCGAGAAAATCGCCGTATTTGCCGCTGCGTATAACCATAGGTTTGCCGCACTTGGGACATACTTCGTCGCTCTTACGCGGCGGTTCGACGTGCTTTTCCACGATTTTGCCGTCTTTGTCGAGCGTTTTTGTATTCTTGCAAGTCGGGTAATTGGGACAAGCGAGAAACTTGCCGAATTTACCCTGCTTGTACACCATAAGCCTGCCGCATTTTTCGCATCTGACGTCGGAAATCTCGTCGGGCGAGCGGAGATTGAACGAATCTCCCTGCGCTATCGCTATTTCGCGTTCGAAATCGCCGTAAAAGTCCGAAATGACGTTTTGCCATACTTTTCCGCCGTCCTCTATCTCGTCAAGCTTTCGCTCCATTTCCGCGGTAAACTCCACGTCCATTACGTCGGGGAAATATCTGACGAGCATATCGGTCACTCTGAATCCGAGCTCTGTCGGCTTGATGAATTTACCATCGAGTTCTATATATTTGCGGCTGAACAGCAAAGTGACCGTAGGCGTATACGTCGCCGGTCTGCCAATGCCCTTGTCTTCCATCGTTTTGACCAGGCTTGCCTCGGTAAATCTTGCCGGCGGCTTGGTAAATTTTTGCTCGTATTTATATTCTTTGAAATCAAGCCTGTCGCCTTCTTCGAGAGAAGGAAGTTTGTCGGAAGAATCCTCTTCGTTGTCTTCGGTGTATCCGCTGTACACGACGGTATGACCAGGGAAAATCGGGGTTTTGCCGTTGACTTTGAAACCGTAAACGCCGCAAGCGATATCCACCGAAACCGTGTTGCTGAGCGCTTCGCTCATCTGGCTAGCCAAAAATCTGTCGTAAATAAGCTTGTAAAGTTTGTATTCGTTGGCGCCTATTCTACCCTTTAAGTCCTCGGGAGAGCGGTCAAGCGTTATGGGACGGATCGCCTCGTGCGCGTCCTGAGCGGTCTTTTTCGCCGCGTAAACGTTAGGCTTTTCGGGCACGTATTTATCGCCGAATTTCTTCGCGATAAAGGCTCTCGCCGCTCGCTGCGCGTCGGGAGATACTCGCGTACTGTCGGTACGGATATACGTAACCAAAGCGACTTTGCCTTCGCCCTTGACGTCAACGCCTTCGTACAGAGTCTGCGCGACTTTGGTCGTGGTAGAAAGAGGCATACCGAGTTTGTTGAGCGCGTCTTGCTGCATCGACGAAGTAATAAAAGGCGGCAACGCGTGAGATTTCGCGATTTTTTTGGTGACCTTGTTTACAATATAATCTTTGCCGTCGAGGTACTCCTTGAGCGCCGCGACTTCGTCCGCGTTTTTAAGTTTTGTTTTTTTGCCGTTTTTACTCCAAAGCGACGACTTGAAAGTCGAGTCTCCGCGCTTGGACAAGAACGAGTAAAAATTCCAGTATTCTTCGGGTTTGAAATTCTGTATCTCGCGCTCGCGTTCGACGACCAGTCTCAAAGTAACGGATTGAACGCGACCGGCGGACAGATTGCTTTGTATTTTACGGCAAAGTACGGGGGATATTTTGTATCCTACGAGTCGGTCGAGAACTCTGCGCGCCTGCTGGGCGTCGACGAGATTGATATCGATAGCGCGCGGATGAGCAAGACCGTTTTTGACGGCTCTCTCGCTTATTTCGTTGAATACCGCTCTGACGGGCTTTTCGGGCGGGATGTCGAGCACGTACGCTATATGCCACGAAATTGCCTCTCCTTCGCGGTCCGGGTCGGTGCAAAGATATATCTCGTCGGCCTTTTGCGCCATTTCTTTCATTTCGCGCACGACTTCGTGTTTGCTCGGTATTATTTCGTAACGAGGCTCGAAATCGTGATTTACGTTGACGGCGAGGGTCTTTTCGGGAAGATCTCTTATGTGGCCCTTGGTCGCGAAAACTTTGTAACCCTTACCGAGATATTTCTCTACGGTCTTGACTTTACCTATACCTTCTATAATTACGAGTTTCATTTAGTTCTCCGATATTACGTAATCGTCTTCCGCGGTCGTTTTTACCGCGCCGACAATCTCGAGTTCGGTAAGTATCGACGAAAGATCCGCGGGCGAAAACCCGGACTCTTCCACGAGATCGTCAAAAGACTTAGGTCCTTCTTTCAAAAGACTATATAATTTTTTTTGATTATTGTCAAGGGTTTTTGACAAATCTTTTTTCTTTCTCTCTTCGACGTCGATACCGTAAAAGTCGCAAATATCTTTGCCGCTTCGCACGAAAATCGCGCCGTTATAAAGCAAATCGTTTGTACCCTCGCTGCGCTTGCTGTCGATATTTCCGGGCACGGCGAAAACGTCGCGACCCTGATCGGCGGCAAATTCGGCGGTTATGAGCGCTCCGCTTTTTCTTCCGGCTTCCACGACCAGTACGCCTTTGCTTATACCGCTTATTATACGGTTTCTTTCGGGAAAAGTATACTTACTTGCCTCTTGATCCGGCGGGTATTCGCTGAGGATCAAACCGCCTTTTTGCAATATTTCGTCGTAAAGCGCGGCGTTGGTAACGGGCGTCACGACGTTAAGTCCGCT
>CACZPH010000105.1 GCA_902783025.1 uncultured Eubacteriales bacterium
AGGACGCTGCCGAAGGTGGGATTGACGACTGGGGTGAAGTCGTAACAAGGTAGCCGTATCAGAAGGTGCGGCTGGATCACCTCCTTTTAAGAGAGACGGCAAAGAGTCGTCTTGACAAGACATAAGAACCTGGCTTGTAACAAACAGTGCAAACAGTTACACGGAGAGGTTGTAAGAGCCTCTGCCGACCTTGATTTCTTACTCTATTGCTTATTGATACTAAAAAGAGAGTTGTTCAACCGAGAACAACTCTCTTTTTCTTTTTTTTCGACGGGAATAGGAAAGGAAAACGCTTGCACACCTCGCATTTTGAGCCTGAAGGCTCTACCCGCCGTTCGAATATTCGTAATATTTAACCAACGGGATAACAGGCGACGACTGTCCGTCGCCCTTGCACGTCCGCTTTGCGTGCGTGCGCGAACCCGTTATACAATATTTGTTTGACTACAGACGCTTTTTGTGTTAGAATAAACGAAAAGGAGAAAAAGATTATGTTAGGTATAATCGGCGCAATGGAAATCGAAATTCAAGGGATCGAAAAGCTACTTGACGATGCGGTCGAAAGTCAGAGCGGAGAATTCCGCTTTACGAAAGGAAAACTGCACGGCAAAGACGTGGTCGTTTGTAAATGCGGAATAGGAAAAGTCAATTCTTCGTCAGCCGCCGCCCTTATGTGGGAAAAGTTTAGGGTTGACGAGATAATCAATATAGGCGTAGCCGGCGGGTACCGTACGCTCAAGCAGTGCGACACGGTCATTTCGTCGTATACCTGCGAGCACGACTTCGATCTTACGCCCGACGGACTCAAAAAAGGTCAACTTTCCGCCGATCTCCCCGCGCTTATCAAGTGCGACGATGCTCTGGTAAAAAAGCTTGAGGATATCGCGAAATCCAAGGGATATCCCGTTTCGGTCGGCGTGATAGCGAGCGGAGATCAGTTTATCGCGAGCAACGCGGTATCTCAACGCATTACCGACGAGTTCGGCGCGATAGCGTACGACATGGAGAGCGGCGCGATCAATCACGTTTGCCGTATGCTCGGCGTTAAGTTCGCGGCGCTGAGATCCATTTCGGACAACGGCACGGACGACGCGGTGGAAAGCTTTTATACCTTTCTCACTCGTGCCGCCGCGGTATGCGTGGACGTGATAAGCGAATACGTAAAAAACGCCTGAAAAACGAATATTTAGTATAAAACAAGTCAAAACTACTGGTATTATGCTGGTAGTTTTTATTAAGTCCGTAATTACGTTTTTTCTCGTATTCGTGATAGTGCGGCTGATGGGTAAGCGCGAAATAGGCGAGATGCAGCCATTCGAACTCGTAATTACGCTTATTATCGCGGAAGTCGCGTGTATACCGATGAACGATCCGTATATACCTTTTTACGCGGGCGTGGTGCCTATCGTAACGCTGGCTTTTTTGCAAATAGGCGCGTCGTTTATCTCGCAAAAATCGCTGTTTTTCCGCCGTAAAATAAGCGGCGCGTCCGTACTTCTTATAGACAAAAACGGCATAAATTACGACAATCTGACTAAGCTGAATATGAACGTAAGCGACCTTATCGAATCGCTCCGGTCAAACGGCACGGCGGACGTAATGGACGTAGTTTACGTAATAATAGAGCCCAACGGAAAGATGTGCGTAATAAAGAAAGAGCAGGAAAAGGGAAAGCGGATAACTCTCCCCATATCGATCATAGTCAACGGCAGGTGGTGCGAAGAAAACATAAAGACGAGCGGAGTAGAAAAGGTCAATATATTAAATGTTTTGAAGGGCAAAGGAATAAAGTCGGAAAAGGACGTGATCTATTCGGACGTGCGGCAAAACGGTACGGTATATTTTTCGGTCGGGAAGGGAAAAGATTTCAGTACCGATATCGAAATAAGCGGAGGTGATAACTGGTGAAAAAGTTTATCGTTATAACTCTGATACTGGCAGTAACTTTGTTCGCCGCGGTATGGGAAACCGTAACTCTCAACGCAACGTATTCGTATATCGAATCTCGTGCGCGCACGGTGATGACTCTTCTTGAGAAAGAGAACGGCAGTATTTCGCAAAACGAAGAACTCGCCGAACAAATAGGCAATCTCGAGAAAAGGTGGACGGATTTTTCCTGCGCGGCAAATTATTATTGTAATCACGCGGTGGTAAAGAGCGTAACCGAGAAGGTCGTAATGCTTTCCGCTTACCTGAAAACCGACAGCAAAACCGACGCTTACGCAACCGCATGCGCGATACAAGCGCTGAGCAAAGAGATGAAAAACGAGTCGTTACCGCTTATCGGGAATTTGTTGTAGGGCGTGTCCTGCCGTTTTGCGGAAATATATAACAAAAGAGAGTTTCTTTTTTCGTTTTTTTCATAAATATTATTGCATAAAAAATAAAAATATATTATAATAGAGTCGTACGTTGGATAAATGTACGATTTTGTTTTGTCAGAGTATCCATGAAATTTACCGAGCTGAAAACTCATCTCAAGTCCGGCGCGTTCCTGCCGTGCTATTTTATCGCCGGCGACGACGGCGGCATAAGAAAGCTCGCGCAGAATCTTTTCGTTAAGACGGTGACCGCGTACGCCGAACTCAACGTGTCGTATTTCGATTCGTCGGCCGAGGGCGAAAAGATAGTGGCGACATGCGAGGGTTTGCCTTTTATGGATACGCACAGAGTCGTGTTCGTAAGAGATTACGCGGGCAAAACGGAAGCTATCGAAAAGTATCTTGACAACCCATGTAAGACGACTTTGCTTGTGTTTGAGGCGGAATTGCCGGGCAAAAATTTCAAGAAGATACTGCCGCGGGCGGAAGTCGTCGACTGCAAGAGGCAGGAAGCGGGGTTTTTGACGCAGTACGCGGCGTATATAGCTACGCAAAACGGCTGTAAGATCACCAAGGAAGCCACGGCGCTGTTGATAGATTATTGCAACAGGTATCTTTCGCGGATAGAAGGCGAAATAATAAAGCTTTCCGTCGACGCCGACGTCATAGACGAAAAGCTTATTCGCGAAAAGGTCCTTCCCGATCTCGAAGTCGCGGTTTACGCGCTGTCCGATTCGTTGTCAAAGCGCGACAAAAAGACGACGATAGCGTATCTCGACAAAATTCTTCTCGACGGTAATCCTCCCGCAATGGTCCTCGGCACCTTATACGGTCAATACCGAAGATTGTTTTACGTCAGCGTAAATAAAGGCTCGGATACGCTCGGCTCGGAGCTGGGAGTAAAAGAATACGCGCTCAGGTTTCTTACCGCTCAGGCGGCTGCGTATTCTCCGGCTTTGCTCAAGAAGATATGCGATCTTTTCGCGCAAGCCGAGTATGATTTCAAGACCGGTAAGATCACGGATAAAAACGCACTGTATTCCTGCGTTTTGCAGGTACTCAATACCTAAAAAGGAAAAGTTATGAACGAATTTTTTACACAATGCTTTGATAGACTTGCGGCGGCGTTTTCGACCCCGCAAAACATCGTTTTCAGCGTGCTTGACATTATCGCGACGTTCTTTATCGTGTACGGATTGATAATGTTTTTCAGACGGAATAACGCTCTCGGCGCAATAAAGTTTATCGTCGCGGCGGTAATACTCGCAATATTTATCGCAAAAGAAATAATAGTAATG
>CACZPH010000106.1 GCA_902783025.1 uncultured Eubacteriales bacterium
CGCGCGGCGGCAGAGCCGGCGCAAAGGCTGAAAACGGTAATTTTATCATCAAGGTGGAGTTTTAGAGGGAGTAAATGGCGGAACCTATTATCACAATGAAGCGCTACGAGCTCAAGTATATCGTTTCGCCCGAGCAAATCGCGTTTTTGCGCGAAAAGCTTAAGGGGCATATGCGGGTGGACGAGTACGGGATCACGAGCATAGCGTCCTTATATTACGACACTCCCGACTATCGTCTGATACGCACGTCGATCGAAAAGCCGCCCTTCAAGGAAAAAATACGGTTGCGCTCGTACGGCTTGGCAAAGGAAGATTCGCGCGTGTTTTTGGAGCTTAAGCGCAAAGCGTACGGTATAGTATACAAGCGCCGAGTCCCCACGACGAAGGCGGCTGTCGATAAGTTTTTTAACCGCGAAACGGATATATTCGCAAACGGTCAGATAGCGCGCGAGATACGGTATTTCAGGGATTTTTATCCGCGGCTTGTGCCGTCGTGCCTGATAATTTACGACAGAGTAGCGTATTTCGAACCGGGCGGAGACCTGAGGCTCACGATAGACAGTAATCCGCGGTACAGATTCGACGACCTCGATCTGTGTACGTCGATGGACGGCACGTCGCTGCTCGGCGAGGGTTGGGCGATTCTCGAGATCAAGGTCCAGGAAGCGATGCCGCTGTGGCTGACGGCGATACTTGCCGAAGGCAAAATTTACAAGGGTAGTTTTTCCAAGTACGGAGAAGCATATAAAAGAGAAGTAAAAAACATACAAAAAAGGATGAATAATTATGTTTGATTCGTTATTTCAAAACCTGACGTCGGTACCTTTGGTGCTTTTGGTGCTTTTGTCTGTGGCGATAGCCTTCGCGGGAGGCTTGGTCGCGGCGTTTATCGAGTCGCGCAGAATGCGTTCGAGCAAGGGCTTTTTCGTCGCCGTATCTCTGATCCCCGCGATCGTGGCGGGTACGTTCGCGACTCTCAACGTCATGCTGCTCAACGACACGACCACTGTCATTACGTCGATAGCGGCGATCATGGTGGGACTGGGGCTTATAAGGTTCCGTAGCGCGCAAGGCACGGCGGAAGAGATGATAGCGCTCTTTATCGCGGTGGCTGTCGGCGCTATCAACGGACTCGGCTATTGGGCGCTCGGAAGCATAATCGCGGTCGTTTTGCCGCTTGTTTATTTGCTTTTGTCGATCCTGCCGATTTTTAAGAATAAGCGTCTTTCACGCGAAAAAATGCTCAAGATCACTATCCCCGAAAATCTTGAATACTCCGACGCTTTCAACGAAACGTTCGAGCATTATCTTAAGGAATGCGAGCCCGTCGGAGTCAAGACTACCGGAATGGGATCCATGTTCCGTCTTTCGTATCGTATCGTAATGAAAAATCCCGCGGAAGAAAAGGAACTCATCGACGAGTTGCGTACCAAAAACGGCAATCTCGAAATTTCCGTTTTGCCCTATACCGAAAACGATAAGGGTCTGTAAGGAGCAAAGATGAAAAAAGCGTACAGAATTTTTGCCGCGCTCTGCGCGTTGCCGCTTGCGGCGGGCTTCTTTGCGTGTTCGCCTCCGCTTTTGCGGAATAGGAGCGGAGCGGCGGTCGCGATAGTCGCTGCGGACGAGAGTCAGTTCGCGCCCGGCGACTACGGAAAGCCGTTAGGCGAATATGACGCGACTATCATGCTCAGCGGCGCTACGGCCACGCTGTCCGACGCCTCTTTCGGAAATTCGGGCACGGTCGCGACCGTAACGCGAAAAGGCGTGTACAAAGTAAGCGGAACGGGCGACGGCGCGAGTATAGTCGTCGACAGCCGGGAAAGGGGAAACGTTTATCTTATTTTCGACGGCGTAAATCTTACGAGTCCGGGCGCGTGCCTTACCGTCTTGAACTCAAGCAAAACGATAATCCAATGCGTAGGCGACAACGTTCTTTCGTCGACTGCCGCCGAGCCGGTCCAGGAGGGTTCTTTCAGCATAAACGGAGCGATCTATTCGAGAACGAAGCTTGCCGTCTGCGGAGAAGGAACGCTCGAAGTCAATTCCGCGCTTCACGGCGTAGTCGTAAAAGACGACTTGAGGATAACCGGCGCTTCTATTACCGTCAACGCCGGGAAAAGAGGCTTTGACGTAAACGATTCGTTCCGCATGGGCGGCGGCAAAACGGTAGTTTATTCCGGCTCCGACGGAGTACGGGTAAGCAATAAGAAGGGTGATTCGTACGCCTATATGGACGGCGGCTCACTCGAGATAAATTCGGCGGGCGACGGCTTGTGCGCGTCAGGTCCCGACGGCTGCGTAAAGCTTGCGGGCGGCTCCGTAAAGATCGCTTCGGGCGGCGGATCGGGAATGGCGAAAGGTCAAACGTCGAGCAAGGGGATCAAGTCCGACGGCGCGATAGAAATAGGCAAAGCGAGCGTCGAGATAGATTCTAACGACGACGCGATCAATTCCGCTTCCGCGATCTCTTTCGCGGGCGGCGACGTTAAGGTAAAGAGCGGCGACGACGCGATAGCCTCCGACGGGGAAGTTCTTGTTTCCGCCGGTACGGTATCCGTTATTACTTCGGTAAAAGGCGTCGAAGCGGCTGTACTCAACGTAATCGGCGGATCTCTTTCCGTAGTCGCGAGCGACGGCGGCGTAAGCGCCGGAGTCAAGGACGAGAGCGGCAAAAAGACCGGAGGCAAAGTGCTTATATCCGGCGGCACGATCGACGTAACGGCGGGCGGCGACGGCGTGGATGCGCACGGCAGTATTTACGTAAGCGGCGGCGTTACGGTAATAAAGTCCGGAGCGGGAGCCGTCGTAAAGGGCGACGGCGAAGCGGACAAAGCGACCGTAAGCGGCGGCGTGGTGCTCGCGGCGGGCAAGAAAGAAAAAGCCACGAATTTCGATTCGGGCAAGTCGTGTTCGGCGCTTATCGCGGTTTCGCTTTCGGGAGCGAGCGAAGTGTCTTTCGGATCGGGCTTTACGTATTCGCTTTCGGGCGAGTACGACAGCCTGCTGTATTCTTCGCCTTTCCTCTCTTTCGGCGGAAAGCAAACGCTCAGCGTAAACGGCGAGCAAAAATCTCTCGATTTCACGCGTTCGCTTTACTATACCGCGTTAGAATAGATCTTCGGATTTCGGAAACCGGAGAGCGGAGAAAATCGCGTTTTTATCCCGAAAACCGAAACTTAATAACGACAAAAAACCTTACCGACTTTGCGGTAAGGTTTTTCTCTTATTTTCGTTTACGCTTTTTCGAGTATCTTGCGGGCGACGTATACGCCGCTTGCCGAGGCGTGCGAGAGCGAGTGCGTTACGCCCGATCCGTCGCCTATAACGTACAGACCTTTGTGGCAGGTCTCGAGATTGCCGTCTATTTCGACCTGCATATTGTAGAACTTGACCTCAACGCCGTACAGGAGCGTGTCGTCGTTAGCCGTGCCGGGCGCTATTTTGTCGAGCGCGTAGATCATTTCGATAATGCCGTCGAGAATGCGCTTGGGGATGACGAGCGAGAGGTCGCCCGGGGTAGCGGAGAGCGTAGGAGTCACGAAGCCTTCTTCAATGCGTTTTACGGTACTTCGCCTGCCTCGTATAAGGTCGCCGAATCTCTGAACTATCACGCCGCCGCCCAGCATATTGGACAGTTTCGCGATGTTTTCCGCGTACGCGGTACTGTCGTTGAAAGGTTCGGTAAAGTGCTTGGATACGAGAAGCGCGAAGTTAGTGTTTTCGGTATGCTTGCTCGGATCCTCGTACGAATGACCGTTTACCGTAACTATTCCGTTGGTGTTCTCGGTGACCACCGCGCCGTTTGGATTCATGCAGAACGTGCGCACGAGATCGCCGTACTTTTCGGTGCAATATACTATTTTGCTCTCGTAAAGTTTGTCGGTAAGATGCGCGAAGATAGGCGCGGGAAGTTCGACTCTTACGCCTATGTCGACGCGGTTGCTCGACGTCGGGATAGACAGATCCTTGCAGACTTTTTCCATCCATTTACTGCCGCTTCTGCCTACCGAAACGATGCATTTGTCGCATACGTATTCGTCTTTTGCCGTGATAATCTTGTAGCCTTTCCCTTCGGCTTTTATTTCCTTAACCGGCGAGCGGAAATAGAAATCCACCTTGTCCTTGAGAAGGTCGTACAGGTTTGACAAAACGACGTAGTTCTTGTCCGTGCCGAGGTGTCTTACCTGAGCGTCGAGAAGGTGCAGGCTGTTTTGCAGACACAGCGTCTTGATATCCGAGTTCGCGGTCGAATACAGTTTCGTACCCTCGCCGCCGAAGCTCATATTGATATCGTCGACGTAGCGCATAAGTTCGAGCGCCTTTTTCTTGCCGATATATTCGCTGAGCGTCCCGCCGAACTGATTAGTGATATTATATTTGCCGTCCGAGAAGGCTCCCGCGCCGCCGAATCCGTTCATGACCGCGCAGGTCGGACAATGCACGCAGGACTTGATCTTCTCGCCGTCTATCGGGCATTTTCTCTTTTCGAGCGGGTTTCCTTCTTCAAAAACCGCGATGGAGAGCGCGGACGAATTCCTGACGAACTCGTAAGCGCTGAAAATCCCTCCGGGGCCCGCTCCGATAATGATTACGTCGTACTTTTTTGCCATAATAACTCCCAAAAACAATATTAAAGCCATCAATTATCTTGATGGCGCAATTTTTCAGCCGTACTATTTTATCACAACGCAAAGCGAAAAGCAATAGAAAAACGAAAAAATTATCGCTCTTTTTTGTCTTTTTTCGCTTTTCGCGTTTTGTTCGGCAGCTTTTGGCGGGCGTTTTTGAGAAAGTTTTCGCAAAATCGTTTTTTCGCTTGACCGCGTGGCGGCAAAGTGGTATGATAAGTATGAAATGTATGATTTTTCATACCGCAAGGAGGAACAGATGGAAGACAAGTACGTAGGAATATGCCGCGTCGGCGAAAAAGGTCAGATAGTTATACCCAAGAAGGCGCGCGAAATGTTCGGGATCAAGCCGGGCGATTCGCTCGTCGTGCTTTGCGACGTTAAGAAAGGTATGGCGATCGTCAAGTCCGACGTAATCGACGCAGTGCTTTCGGGAGAAGACAAATGACAGCGATCAAAACGCAAGGACTTACCAAAAAGTACAAGGACGTCGTCGCGGTAAGCGATCTGTCGCTCGAGATAGACGAAGGTGAGATTTTCGCGCTTCTGGGCGTAAACGGCGCGGGAAAGACCACGACGATCAAGATGCTTTCCACGCTTATTCCGCCTTCGTCGGGAAAAGCCGAAATATTCGGTATGGACGCAGTTAAGGACAAGGACGCGATCCGTCCGCTTATGGGCGTTTCGCCGCAGGAAACAGCCGTAGCGCCCGCGCTCACGGTAAAGGAAAACCTGGAGTTTATGGCGGGAGTATACGGAGTCAACGGAAAAAGCGCGACGGACGAGCTTATCGAAAGATTCGGTCTTAGCGAGGTGCTCGGCAGGAAGGCGAAGACGCTTTCGGGCGGGTGGCAGCGCAAACTTTCGCTCGCGCTCGCGCTCGTAAACTCTCCGCGTCTGCTGTTTCTCGACGAACCTACGCTCGGACTCGACGTGCTGGCGCGCAGGCAACTTTGGAAAGAGGTGGAGTCTCTTAAGAGTAAAACCACCATACTTCTTACCACGCACTATATCGAAGAAGCGGAGAGCCTTGCCACGAAAGTCGCGATGCTAAACAAAGGGAAACTCGCGGCTGCGGGAACGGTGGACGAACTGAAAGAAAAATACGGCGCAGCTTCGCTCGAAGAAGCGTTCGTTGCCGCCGCGCGGGGAGGAGACGAAAATGCGAACGCTTAACTTTGCCGGCAGAAACATCAAAGAACTCGTGCGCGATCCGCTTTCGATAATTTTTTCGCTCGCTTTGCCGCTGTTTTTGCTGTTTATTTTCAAGCAGATAAATATCCCGTCGCCGTCGTACGCCCTGGACAACTTTACGCCGGGCATAATCGTATTTTCGTTTTCGTTCGTGAGTATGTTTACGGCTATCCTTATCGCCAAGGACAGGTCGACGTCGTTCCTTACCCGCCTTGCAGTCAGCCCGATGAAACCGCACGAGTACGTATCGGGATACGTGCTGGCGCTGTTGCCGCCCGTATGCGTTCAGGTCGTTGCGGTATTGGCGCTCGCGCTTATTCTCGGACTGAAACCGCCTTGGGGCGTATTGCTCGCCTTGCCGGTCGCGCTCGTTATATCGTTGCCGTTTATCGCGCTCGGGATATTATTCGGTTCGATAACTAACGAAAAAGCCGCTTCGGGAGTGTCGAGCATAGTCGTTCAGCTCGTGTCGTTTACGAGCGGAATGTACTTCGATCGCTCGCTCGTAGGCGACGGCTTTGCCGTCGTGTGCGAAGTATTGCCGTTCGAGAGCGCGCTCACGTTGCTCAAAGCCGCGCTCAATCTCGACTTAAGCGTCATAGAGCCGCGAAATATTATCGTATTTTGCGCGTATACGGTTGCTTTTTTCGTGCTTTCCGTGGTATTATTTAATAAGAACATGAGTAAAGGAAAGTAAAATGAAAGTAGTAACTTTTGGCGAAATAATGATGCGGCTCATGCCGCCCGGCTACGACAGGTTTTGTCAGACGACGAGTTTTAACGCGACCTACGCGGGCGCGGAGGCTAACGTCGCGGTATCCTTGGCGCTTCTCGGCGCCGAGGCGGAATTCGTAAGCAAGGTGCCTTGCCACGAGATAGGGCAAAACGCCGTAAACGAGCTAAGGCGTTGGGGCGTAGGAGTGAAGTACGTTTTGCGCGGCGGCGACAGACTCGGCGTTTATTACGCCGAAAACGGCGCGAGCCAGCGGCCGGGCAAAATTATTTACGATAGGGCGAATTCCGCATTTGCGCTCTCAACCCCCGACGAGTACGACTGGAACGCCTTGCTTTCCGGCGCGGACGCGTTTTTCTTTACGGGTATAGATCCCGCGCTCGGCGAAAACGTATCGAGAGCGTGCGTTGACGCGCTCGGGACGGCTAAAAAACTCGGCGTCAAGGTTTTTTGCGACCTTAACTACCGCTCCAAGTTATGGAGCAAGGAGCGCGCGCGCGAAGTCATGACACCGATGATGAAATACGTCGACGTGCTTTTGTCGAATCCGCCGCAGATAAGCGACGTTTTAGGCGAAAGGGCGGAGAGCGACGAAAAATTATTCGGACTGCTGTGCGACAAGTACGGTTTCGAAGCGGTCGCCTTTACCGGCAGAGACAGCAAGAGCGCGAGCGTAAACGGCTACTATGGCAGGCTCTATACCGGCGGCAAAACGTATTCGTCGCGTTACTACGAGATAAATATCGTCGACCGCATAGGCGGAGGCGACGCCTTCTCGGCGGCGCTTATCTACGAAATGCTGTCGGGCGTACCCGCAGGGGAGTGCGTGGAGTTCGCTACCGCGGCGGCGGTACTGTGCCACAGCGTTACGGGAGACTTCAACCTCGTAAGCAAAGACGAGATCGGACTTCTCGCGACCGGCGACGGCAGCGGAAGGGTGATAAGATAAAAAAACCGCTCGATACGAGCGGTTTTTTAATACGAAAGTCATCTGTTGTCGCGTATCATTTCCTTATACAGGCTGACTATGCGGCTGATTATGTCGTAGGATTCGAAGTCCTTGTGATATACGAGGTTTATGTCGCGGATCATGCTTAAGTTTTCGATGGAAACGACGGAGAAGTCGTTGTTTTTGATCTCGTTGTAGCATACGCTCTTTGCGAGAACCGAAACGCCGAAATTCTGCTTGACGAGGTCTTTTATCGTCGCGATATGGTCTATTTCGAGTATGACGTTGAATGAGTCGAGCGACTCGTTTACGCTCTTAAGGTGCGCCTCGAAAAGCGCGCGCGTACCCGATTCGGGAAGACGGAGAATGAGTTTTTCTTTTTTGAGTTCGTCGAGCGTGACGACGTTTTTCTTCGAAAGCGGGTTATCGTTGGAAACGGCGAGGATAAGACAGTCCGTATCGAGCAGAATCGAGTTGAAATTCGCGTCTTGCTTTTTGCCTTCGACGATAATTATGTCGACCTCGTAATTCTTGAGTTTTACATAAAGATTATTTATAGTGTCCGAAATAAGGGTTATGTGTATTCCCTCGTTTTCGACGCAGTACTTGGCGAGCATGGTCGACAGCGAGCCGAGTTCCGCGGTCTGCGTCACGCCTATGCGTATATGGCGGGCGTTGTCGCGGTAGTCCTTGAGCGCGGACGGAATGGACGAAAACAGATTACGTATGCGTTTGGCGTACTTGACTATTATTTCGCCTTCGGGCGTGATGCGAAGCGCCTTTTCGCCGCGGATGAATATTCTCGTATTGAACTCGCTCTCGAGCGCCTTGATGTGCTGACTTACGGCGGGCTGAGTGAGATTGAGTATCTCCGACGCCTTGGTAAAGTTAAGCGTTTCGGCGACGCAGAGCAAAGTTTCGAGCCGCTGATTAAGCATAATACCTCCTATAAATCGATTTTATCATACTTGTCCGATCGCATTATTTTGGCTTATGTTATAGGCAAATTATACACTTTATGCGGCAAAATGTCAACGCTTTGACCGTTCGTGATAAAAAATATTTCGTTTTCGGTTATGGAACATTAGTCCGCGCTTATAACGGTTATAAAAAAATCCGCCCTCAATTTTCGTCTTTGCTCTTGATTTTTTATAAAATATATATTATACTATGTCTACGACCTATAAACGCTCCTTTATCATTGCGGCGCGGTCATACATTAAAGAAGGAGAATAACGATATGAAAATTTCAAAAAGAGTAAAAGCGATAACGCCGTCCCTTACGCTCGAGATCTCCGCCGAAGCGAAAAAACTCAAGGCGAGCGGCAAAGACGTCGTGTCGTTCGGCGCGGGCGAACCGGATTTCAACACCCCTGCTTTTATCCGCGACGCGGCGAAAGACGCCATGGACGAGGGACTTATCAAATACACGCCGGCGAGCGGACTCGTTTCGCTCAAAAAGGCTATATGCAACAAGTTGCTCGTCGAAAACGGTCTTAAGTACGAGCCGGAACAGATAGTGGTGTCCAACGGCGCGAAGCACTCGCTTTTCAACGTGATCAGCGCGCTCGTGGAGGACGGCGACGAAGTTATCATACCGTCGCCCTATTGGCTGACTTATCCCGAACTCGTGCGGCTCGCGGGGGGAAAACCCGTTTTTGTCGAAACCAAGAAGGAAAACGGCTTTAAGATGACGGAAGCCGAACTCGAAGCGGCGATCACGGACAAGACCGTCGCCCTCATTCTCAACAACCCCAACAATCCTACCGGTTCGGTATATAACAAAGACGAAATTTACGCGCTCGCTAAGGTCATAGAAAAGACGGACGTAACCGTGATAGCGGACGAGATTTACGAAAAACTCAATTATACCGACTCTCCCGTCGTATCGATAGCGACTTACAGCGACAAACTCAAGGCGCAGACGGTCATCGTCAACGGCGTAAGCAAGTCTTTCGCGATGACGGGCTGGCGAATAGGTTTTACGGCGTCTCCGCTTCCGCTCGCCAAAGCGATGGGCTCCATGCAGAGTCATACGACGAGCAATCCGAGCGCCGTTTCGCAATACGCGGCGATAGCGGCGTACGACCTCGGCAAGAGCGAACACTTTATCCGTAAGATGCACGCAAGTTTTTCCCGCCGCAACAAAATCATCTGCGAGAGCCTTGACAAAATAAAAGATCTTACGTACGTGGTGCCCCAGGGCGCGTTTTACGTTTTCGTAGACTTAAGCAACGTGCTCGGCAAGTCGTATAACGGCGAAGCGATCTCCTCCCCGCTTGTCTTTGCGAAAAAACTTCTCGCCGAAAAACTCGTCGCGGTAGTGCCGTGCGAATCGTTCGGTTCGCCGTCGTGCATACGACTTACTTACGCGATAAGCGAGGAAGATATAGTAAAGGGAATATCGAGAATGGGGGAATTTGTAAGCGAACTGAAATAATAAATAACGGAGAAATGTGCAATGGACAAACTTAAACTCAACAAAAAACGCGGACTTCTGGAGAGAGAGGAACACGATTTCGTGCTTCGGAACCCTTCGGAGCCCGAACTTTACAGATACTTATTCTCATACGACGAAATACCGAAGATAGCCTTCAACGACCGCAAAGTGCCCATGATAACGCCCGACGAGTGGTGGATAACCGACACGACTTTCCGCGACGGACAGCAGTCCACGGCGCCGCTTACGGTCAAGCAGATAGTCGACCTTTACAAACTCATGAGCAAGCTCGGCGGCGAAAACGGACTTATCCGGGCGACCGAATTTTTCCTTTACAGCGAAAAAGACAGGCAAGCCGTGCGAGAGTGTATGGAACTTGGCTACAAGTTCCCCGAGATCACGAGCTGGATCCGCGCAAACGATAAGGATTTTGCGCTGGTCAAGGAAATGGGGATCAAAGAAACGGGCATACTCGTAAGCTGTTCGGACTATCATATTTATAAGAAAATGGGACTTGACCGCGTCAAAGCGCTCGACAAGTATCTGGGCATCGTAAAAGGCGCGTTGAGCGCGGGTATAATCCCGAGATGCCATTTCGAAGACATCACGCGCGCGGACTTTTACGGATTCGTAGTGCCTTTTGCGCTGAAACTGATGGAACTTTCGCAAGAAGCGGGCGTTCCTATCAAAATACGCGCGTGCGACACGCTCGGCTACGGCGTTTCTTTCCCAGGCGCCGCGCTTCCGAGGAGCGTTCCCGGCATCATATACGGTCTTAACACTTACGCGGACGTGCCGCCCGCTTATCTCGAATGGCACGGTCATAACGATTTTTACAAGGCGGTCAACAACGCCACGACCGCGTGGCTGTACGGCTGCAGCAGCGTAAACTGCTCTTTGCTCGGCATAGGCGAGCGGACCGGAAACTGTCCCACCGAGGCTATGTGTATCGAATACGCTCAGCTCAAGGGCACAACCAACGGTATGGATCTCAAGGCGATCACGGAGATAGCGGAGTATTTCGAAAACGAAATAGGTTACGCTATTCCGCCCCGCACGCCGTTTGTGGGCAAAGCCTTCAATACGACGCGCGCGGGCATTCACGCCGACGGACTGCTCAAGGACGAAGAGATATACAACGTATTCGACACGCAGAAGATACTGGGCAGGAAACCGCTCGTATCCATATCCAACGCTTCCGGGCTTGCCGGCATAGCGTACTGGATAAACTCTTACTACGGAGTTCCGTCGGAAAAATCGCTGTTAAAAAGTCATCCGCTTTGCACGTTTATCAAGTCGCGCGTCGACGAAGAGTACGCGGGCGGAAGAAATACGGTTTTCGGCGACGGAGAACTCGACGATATGGTCAGAATTTACTCTCAAGACCTTCACAAAGTGCTCGAAGACAAACTTTGGCAGGCTTTAGAAGAGTATTCCGAATAAAATTTTTACCTTAAAGGGGGCAACAAAATCATGATCAACTTAATTTACGGACTCAAGGGAAGCGGTAAGACCGAGAGGATAATCGCGGCGGCTAACGAACGCGCCGAGACGTCGAAAGGCTGCGTGCTTTACATAACGGACCGCAAGGAGCATTCGCTGTCCGTAAGCCGCAAAGCGAGGTTTATCGACATTACCGCGTGGGATATCAAGTGCGAAAACTGCTTTATCCCCTTCCTCAAGGGACTTCTTGCCAGCAACTACGACGTGACCGACGTGTATATCGACGGGCTCGCCAAGTTTATCGGCAAGCAGGTAAGCGAGCTTGAGGAGATCTGCAAAAAAATCGAACTGCTCTCCGCCGAGCACAAAGTGGACTTTACTCTCACGGTAAGCGCGGAGGAAGTCCCCGACTTTATGAAAAAATATCTGTAAGGAAATACTTTTAATGGACTTTATCAGCACGCGGAACGCAAAAACCGTCGTGAGCGGTCCCGAAGCGATAGTGCGCGGGATAGCGCCGGACGGCGGGCTTTTCGTTCCGAAGACTTTTCCCCTCGTAAGCAAAGAAGAACGCGCGGAAATGCTTTCGCTCGATTATCCCGAGAGAGCGGCGAAAGTAATAGGCAAGTTTTTGCCGATAGACGGGGACAAACTTCTTTCGTTTTGCCGCAAAGCGTACTCCAGATTCGACGGAGATCCCGCTCCGGTAGTCAAGATAGACGAGGGACTTTTCGTGACAGAACTCTGGCACGGACCGACGCACGCCTTTAAGGACGTGGCGCTCACTCTTTTGCCGTATCTGCTTACCGAAAGCAAAAAGATACTCGGCAAAAACGAAAAAACGCTCGTGCTCGTCGCTACCAGCGGAGATACCGGCAAGGCGGCGCTCGAGGGCTTTAAGGACGTGGACGGAACTTTCGTTACCGTCTTTTACCCGTCCGACGGAGTGAGCGAACTGCAAAAACTCCAGATGATGACGCAAAAAGGCGGCAACGTGGAGGCGTACGGGATAAAAGGCAACTTCGACGACGCGCAGACCGCGGTCAAGAAGGCTTTTGCCGACGGCTCGCTTATAGCCGATATCAGGGAGCAAGGCTACGAATTTTCGTCCGCCAACTCGATAAACTTCGGCAGGCTCGTACCGCAGATAGCGTATTATTTTTCGGCTTATCTCGATCTCGTAAACGCCGGCGAAATAGAAGACGGCGACGAAGCGGATTTTTGCGTGCCGAGCGGAAATTTCGGCAACATACTCGCCGGTTATTACGCCAAGCGCATGGGATTGCCGATAGGCAAACTTATCTGCGCGAGCAACGTCAACAACGTGCTTACGGACTTTATACGCGGCGGCAAATACGACAGCAACCGCAAGTTTTACAAGACGACTTCGCCGTCGATGGATATCCTCGTAAGTTCTAACCTCGAGCGGCTTATTTTCGAGCTTTCGGGGCGTGACGCGAGTCTTACCGCGGGGCGTATGGAAAGTCTCAAAAAGTCGGGTACGTATTCGATTACCGACGCCGAGCTCAAGTCGCTCAAAGAAGACTTTTACGCCGATTGGGCGAGCGAGGAAGAAGTCGCGGCTACGCTTAAGGAGAACTTTGAGGAGTACGGATATATCTGCGACACGCATACGTCGGTCGCCATGTGCGTACTGGATAAGTACCGCGGGAGCGCCGATAGCGTTAATCCCGCCGTCGTATTGTCTACGGCAAGCCCGTACAAGTTCGTAAAGAGCGTTTTGGCGGACCTCGGCGAAAAAGTGCCCGACGACGAAACGAAAGCGCTCCGCAAACTCGAATCGCTCACGGCTTTGCCTGTTCCCGAGTCGCTCAGCGAACTCGTAAACGCGGAAAAACTTCATACGGAAGTTATAACCAAAGACGAAATAAACGACGCGGTATTGCGGTCGATAAGGAGCAAATAATGGACGAAAAGAAAGTTGTTTTCAGCGCGCTCAAGCCCACGGGCGACCTTCAGATAGGCAACTATATCGGCGCGCTCAAAAACATGATAAAGATGACCGAAGATTACGACTGCCTTTACGCGGTCGCGGATCTTCATTCGCTTACGGTCGACTGCGATCCGAAGCTTCTTCGCAAGCGCAGTTACGACTTTATGGCGCTGTTTCTCGCTATCGGATTGGATCCCGAAAAATGCACGCTGTTTTTGCAGTCGCACGTACCGGCGCACGCGGAACTGGCGTGGATACTCAACTGTTTTACGCAGTTCGGCGAAGCGAAGCGCATGACGCAGTTCAAGGACAAATCCGCCAAGGCGCCGCAAAACGCCAACGTTGGACTATTTGCGTATCCGACGCTTATGGCGGCGGACATTTTGCTGTACAAGGCGGATTACGTGCCGGTAGGCAAAGATCAGATGCAGCACTTAGAGCTTGCCCGCACGATAGCGGAGCGGTTCAACAATAAGTACAGCCCGACTTTCACGCTTCCCGAAGGTATAACCGGCAAGCGCGGATCCAAGATATTTTCGCTCGCCGATCCCACCGCAAAGATGGGTAAGACGGACGAAAACCTCAACGGAACGGTGTTTATTCTCGACGATCCGGATACGGTAATGCGCAAATTCAAGCGCGCGGTCACCGACAGCGACGCGACGGTGCGTTTCGATCCGCAAAACAAGCCGGGCATAAGCAATTTGCTTACTATTTACTCGGTATTCGCGGGAGTGAGCGTGGAGGAAGCGGAGAGAGAATTCGCCGCGGCGGATTACGCGACGCTCAAGACGAGAGTCGGAGAAACCGTAGTCGAGTATTTCCGTCCCATAAGGGAAGAATACGCTCGGCTTATCGCGGACAAGGGGTACCTTGAGAGCGTAATGAAGACGGGAGCGGAAAAAGCGTCTTACCGCGCCGAAAAAATGCTCGCCAAAGTATATCGTAAGGTAGGTTTGGTAAGGTAAATGTTCGGATACGTAGTGCCGGACAAAGAAAAGCTGACCAAGGATCAGCACGTATTATACCGGGCGTTTTACTGCGGGATATGCAAGACGATCAAGGAAGAGTACGGCAATTTCGCGCGGTTTTTCACGTCGTACGATATGACGTTTCTCGCTATCGTGGCGCACGATATGCTTTCGTACCCGGTCGAATTCGTTACCGAAAACTGCGTGGGTCATCCCTTTAACAAACAGGCGATGATAAAGCCGAATCCGCTTCTTCGCAAGATATGCGCGGTGCAGGTCATACTCGTCAAGTACAAGCTTATCGACGACGTAAACGACGGAAAACGCGGTCGTAAAAAGTTGCTCGGGTTTTTCCGCAAGCAGTTCGACAAGGCGCGCGTGCTTTTCCCGGAAGCGGAAAAGATCGTTTCGGATATGTACGACAAGCTTCGCGAAATGGAGAAAAGCGGCGTATCCGGCGTTGACAGAGTAAGCGACTGTTTCGGCTCGATGCTCAGGAGTTTACTTAAGCTCGTGGTGGGCGAAGCGGACGAGCACGCGCTGTCGCTGGCGTACAACACGGGCAAGTACGTGTATATTATGGACGCGGCGGACGACCTTATGGACGACGTAAGGAAAGGCAATTACAATCCTTTCGTAGCGGCGTACGGAACGGCGAAAACGCGCGACGAATTTTTTGCCGAGCACGGCAAGGACGTGGATTTTTGCATAACGTCCACCGTAAACCGCATAATAGGCGCCTTTAACGCAAGGCAATTCAATCAGAGTTATTCGCTGATCAAAAATATCGTATATTACGGGTTGCGCAAGCGTGCCGACGAAGTATACAACAACAAGAAACCGACCAGAATTTAAGGAGTATAAATGAAAAACCCCTACGAGATTTTAGGACTAAGCAAAGATTCGACCGCCGCCGAACTCGAAGCGAGATACAACGCGCTCAAAGCCGAGTACGGCGAAGGCAGGTTCAAGCACGGCAAAGATGGCTTGATAGCGGCGCGCAACCTTAACGACCTCGAAGAAGCGTGGCGAGATATCCAGATAGATCTCGCGGTGCGCGGCTCGGGCGCGGCGAAAAACGGTTCCGACGTTTCCGCGGACAACGCGGAAGCGGTCAGGGCGAACGACGGAGCGGGCGCGGAGCAGCAAAACGCGGACGAGCAGACAGAGCGCGTAGAAGCGACGGAGGAGAGCGCCGGAGAAGTCAAGGCGGAAGAGGTCAGGGCGGACGACGGAAGTCACGCGTCCGAGTTTACGTATATCGAAAAACTGATCGCGGACAAAAAGTTCGACGAAGCGCAGACCGAACTTGACGATCTTATGGACCGCAACGCCGAATGGCATTATCTTCAGTCGCGCATTTACTACAACCGCGAGTGGTACACGGAATGCCGCAAGCATCTTGAGATAGCTATCGCTTCCGATCCCGACAACGAGAAGTACAAGCGCACGCTCGACAAACTTGACGCGGTGCTCGGCAATAAGAACGCCGACCCCGACAAACTCAACAACGATTACGAAAACAACTACAACGAAAATTACGCGCAAAACCCCAACGCTCCGGGCGCGGGGGATTCGCTGCTTTCGTGCTGCGCGACGTACTGCCTGCTCTCGTGCTGCTGCGATATGTGCCGTTACGGTTGCTGACCTTGCGCACGCGTATATATAATGAAAAGTAAACGAATCGCTCAAGTTTCCGTTTGCGCGGCGCTCGCTGCGATTTTTTCGCTCGCGGCGTACTATCTTCCCGCGCATATCGCGCCGCTGGGGCTGAGCGCCCTGGCGACTTGTTTTTGTTTTCGCAAAACGGGTTGGATAGGCGGAATAATCTGCGCTTCGGTAACGGCGGCGATCACTTTCGCGGTTACCGGACTTAGCACGTCGTTTTTCTTTTACGTCGTGATATTCTTTCCGTACTCGGTTCTGACGCATCTTCTTCGCGCTTTCGATTATACGAGCGTGCGCGGCGCGCTTATACGCGCACCTATAATGCTCGCGTTCTTTTTCGGAGAAGGATTATTGATCCTTACCGCGTTTTCTTTTCTCGCCGCCACGTCGTACTCGGCTTTTTCGGCGACCGCCGGTATATGGATAGCGGCGACGGCGTTTTGCTTGCTTTGCTTCGGCGCGGACGTCTTTATTTCGCTTTCGGTAGACCTTTTGGATAAAAAAATAAAGTAAAAACCCGAAAAATCGTCGATTTTAAGAAAAAAACATACGAAAAAACGCTTGACAACCGTCCCGTAAAGTGGTAATATACATAAGCACCACTTTGCAAGGGGTGTATTTTTAAGTAAAGATTTGGAGGCGCATATCATGAGAAACAAGATCACTCTTGCTTGCACGGAATGCCAACAGCGCAACTACGACACGATGAAGAATAAGAAGAACGATCCCGACAGAATCGAGATGAAGAAGTATTGCAAGTTCTGCAAGAAACACACTGTTCACAAGGAAACGAAATAATTTCAGGTAGGAGAGACAAATGGCTAAGGACGTAACCGGAACCAAACAAAAAAAGAAGGGTAACCGCTTTACGAATTGGATCAAGTCGATTTTCACCGAGCTCAAGAAAGTAACGTGGCCGACTTTTGCGACAACCGTAAAGCAGACGCTCGTAGTTCTCGGCGTAACCGTTGCTTTCCTGCTCGTGCTCATCGGAATAGACGCGTTGCTGGGTTTGGGCCACAGCGTGTTTATCAACAATCTCTGATAGGCGGACAATATGGAAGATAATCAGATCACGCCCAAGTGGTACGTACTGCATACCTATTCGGGCTATGAGAATATGGTCAAGGAGAACCTTTCGCTCGTATTCAAGAAAAACGATATGGAAGACAGACTTCTCGAGACCGTTATCCCCATGGAAGACGTGGTGGAGGAGAAGAACGGCAAGAAGAAAGTCGTTTCGCGCAGACTTATGCCCACTTACGTATTCGTAAAGATGATTTACGACAACAGCATGTGGCACATGGTCACCAACACGCGCGGCGTAACGGGTTTCGTAGGACCGCAGGGAAGACCTTTGCCGCTTACCGACGACGAAGTCAAGAGATTGCATCTCGAGACGCGCACGGTAGTGGAAGTCGATTTTGCCGAGGGCGAAACGGTCAAGATCACGGACGGCGCCTTCAACGGCTTTATCGGAACGGTCGACTCCATAGATCTTGCCAACCAGAAGTGCAAGGTCACGGTCAGCATGTTCGGCCGCCTTACGCCCGTGGAACTCGAACTGTATCAGGTCGAGAAAATGGAAGAGTACGGCTCTTCCGACAACTAACATCGTACGATTCGGGAGAACGTAAGTTCGTTTGCACCGCGATTGTATAAAATTTATTTTTTACAAGGAGAACAATCATGCCCAAGAAGTTACAAGCAGTTGTAAAACTTCAGTTGCCGGCAGGAAAAGCGACCCCCGGCCCGCCCGTAGGTTCTTCGCTTGGTCCGCACGGTATCAACATTCCCGGTTTTACCAAGGAATTCAACGAGAAGACGAGAGCGCAGGAAGGACTTATTATTCCCGTAGTTATTTCCATCTACGCGGACAGATCCTTCACGTTTGTACTCAAGACTCCGCCCGCAGCCGTTCTTATCAAGAAGGCTTGCAAGATCGAAAGCGGATCGGCTAAACCCAACAGCCAGAAGGTGGCTAAGCTCACCAAGGCTCAGGTCGAAGAGATCGCCAAGACCAAGATGCCCGACCTCAACGCGGCTTCGCTCGAAGCGGCAATGAGCATGGTCGCAGGCACCGCGCGCTCTATGGGCGTACTGGTCGAGGACTAAGGAGGCTACGGTATGAAACACGGAAAGATTTATCAGGACAGCGTAAAAGCCGTAGACGTAAAGAAGTATTACGAACCGAGAGAGGCTCTCGACAAGGTGCTCGAGACCGCTAAGGCGAAGTTCGACGAAACCGTAGAACTTCACGTAAGACTCGGCGTAGATCCCAAGCAGGCGGATCAGCAGGTCAGAGGAACCGTCGTTCTTCCCAACGGAACGGGTAAAACCGTTAAGGTACTCGTTATCGCTCGCGGAGACAAGGCGGAAGCCGCTCAGGCGGCGGGCGCCGATATCGTAGGCGCGGAAGAGATCATCGCGAAGATCCAGTCCGAAGGATTCCTTGATTTCGACGTAGTTATCACCACGCCGGACATGATGGGACAACTCGGCCGCGTAGCGAAGATCTTAGGACCTAAAGGTTTGATGCCTTCGCCCAAGTCCGGTACCGTTACCATGGACGTAGTAAAGGCAATCAAGGAAACCAAAGCCGGCAAGGTGGAATATCGTCTCGACAAGACGGCGATCATTCACTGCCCCATCGGCAAGAAGTCTTTCGGCGCGGACAAACTCGCCGAGAACTTCGACACCCTCATGGAAGCCATCGTTAAGGCAAAACCCGCGGCGGCTAAGGGTATTTACATCAGAAGCGTAACGCTCGCGTCCACCATGGGCCCCGGCATCAAAGTTACGTACAGAATTTAATAATCAAGTTTCAAGCCGCAGACAGCAAGTGCGAAAGCCTAACGTAAATTACGCTTGCCGAGGTAAACAAACGCGATCTTAAAGAGATTTTTGAGAGAGTTCGTTTGCCTTGCGGCGGACGAACTTTTTTATAAAAAAACAAGGAGGATATCAATGTCTACCGAAACAATGAAGGCAAAAGAGCAGATCGTCAGCGATTACGCCGAGAAGATCAAGGCGGCTAAGTCGTTCGTCATCGTCGACTACCGCGGACTCACCGTTGCCGAAGACACGGATTTAAGACGCGAACTTCGCAGCAATAACGTTGAGTACAAAGTAGTTAAGAACAGACTCGCCCTTCGCGCTATCGAGAAAGCAGGCTACACCGGACTGGATAACGAACTTACCGGACCGACCGCCATCGCTATTTCGACCGAAGATCCCGTCGCACCCGCTAAGATCCTCGTTGCCGCGTCCAAAAAGAATAACAAGCTCGAAGTCAAAGGCGGTATGGTAGAAGGCAAAGTAATGACCGTTAACGAACTTGCGTCCGTTGCGACCATTCCTTCCAAGCCCCAACTTATCGCTCAACTTCTCGGAATGTTGCAGAGCCCCGTCAGAGGCCTTGCGGTTGCGCTTTCCGAGATCGCAAAAAAACAAGCGTAACCGAACTTGGCGAAGTAAAACGCAAAATAATTTAAGAAAATTTTTAAGGAGAATACAAAAATGGCAGATTTGAATAAAATGATCGAAGAGATCAAAGGTATGACCGTTCTTGAGCTTAACGAACTCGTTAAGGCTCTTGAGACCGAATTCGGCGTTTCCGCCGCAGCTATGGCTGTTGCCGCTCCCGCAGCAGGCGCCGCTGACGCAGCTCCCGCAGCAGAAGAGAAGACCGAATTCACCGTAGTTCTTAAGGAAGTAGGCGCTAACAAGATCGCCGTTATCAAGGCGGTTCGTGAAATCACCGGCCTCGGACTTTCCGACGCTAAGGCGCTCGTTGACGGCGCTCCGAAGGAAGTTAAGGAGAACGTAAGCAAGGACGAAGCGGCTGCGGCTGAGGAGAAGCTTAAGGCTGCCGGCGCTACCGTAGAACTTAAATAACACCCGCGGCGAATAACCGTCGCAATACTTTGTTAAGACACCCGCGTCTTCGGGTTACGTACGCCATAGTACGCGCCCCTTGACGCGGGTGTCTTGCCTTGTCTTGCTCGCTTCTTCGCCGCGTTGCTTGCGTATATTCTTGCAAAATAATTGGCGCTTTCACGCGGTCGCGCCCTTCTTCGGGAGCCTTTTTCCTTGTCTGACTCGTATCTTGCCGCCGATACTTTTGCGGTATATATGCGTTTTTCTAATGTTTGCTCGCTTCTTCGCCGCGTTGCTTGCGTATATATTTACAAAAAACCGAGAGCCTTTTTCCTTGTCTGACTCGTATCTTGCCGCCGATACTTTGGCGGTATATTTGATTGCATTTATCTCGAAATCCGCTGTGAAAAAACATAGAAATAAAAACCGTTACCTCTTTGGTAGCGGTTTTTTGTATTTCAAAACAGTTGAAAAAGCGCGCGTTTTGTGATATTCTATATAGGATAAAAACTTTGATATTTGCAATAAGGAGAAACCTATGAAGAAAAAAGTTGTAATTTTGTTGTTGTCCCTTGTGCTTTCCTTTGCCCTCTGCGTTTTTGCCGTAGGTTGCGCCGACACAAACAACGGACAAAGTGCAGAATATACCGAAGGGCTCTTGTATATTGAAAACGAAGCGGGTACGGGATACGAAGTCCGCGGTATAGGAACTGCCGAAACTCGTAATATCATAATCCCGTCTAAGTACAAAGGCTTACCCGTAACCGGTATTGTCGACGGAGCATTCGAAGGTAATACTTTAATTACCGGAGTTACGATCCCCGACGGCGTAACGAGTATAGGGGAAAGTGCGTTCTCCGGATGCAATAGTCTTACGAGTTTAACGATTCCCGACGGCGTAACGAGTATAGGGGAAAGTGCGTTCTCCGGATGCAATAGTCTTACGAGTTTAACGATTCCTGACAGCGTAACGAGTATAGGGGAAA
>CACZPH010000107.1 GCA_902783025.1 uncultured Eubacteriales bacterium
ATAATCCGTAAACTCGAGCGAAAGTCCCCACGCTACCGTGATACCTACGCCGATCGCGGCGTAACCTGACGAGCGCGACTTGTCGAGCGTGATATGCGCGACGTACTTGTACGCTTCGCTGTTTTTGTGCGCATAGAAGAAACATTCGTTATCGATACGCACCATCTTAAACGACCACGTACCCGCGAAAGGCTTGTCGTTTACGAGGTTTACCGTCTGACCGAAACCGCAATCTACTTGCTCTACGCCTGACCACGAAGCGGTGTTTTTGAGATATCTTATGCCGCCCATACGAAGTCCCATAAAGGCGTTGCCGCGCTGAGTCGTAACGCAGAAACCTACCGCGGGATCGCTCTCCGCTCTGTCGTAGTTGCTTGCGACCGTATTATTCTTTACGGTAAATTCGGCAACCTGGAATCTGTCCACGGTATAACCCGAATAGTACGCGATAGCGTTGTTGTAAGCGTTGACGTATTTGTCGGTAACGAACAGCGCCACGCCTTCGTTTTCGAGCGAATAATCCCATGCCGAATTGGACGAAGTGACGCTGAACGTCGATTTGTCGGGATCGGCGCAACGAGCGGTACTTCCGAGTACCGTAGGCTGAAGCAAAGTCGCTTTTTCGCCCGCTACGCTGTCGGGATCGGCGGCGCCGTTTCCGGTAACGGTAGGCACGCTTATCGTGCGCGTGCGGTGTCCGTCCGCGTTGATCTCGATTTCGTAGGTATAACCTTTTTCGACAAGTACGGCGATCTTTCCGTTACGTCCGCTTATCGCGTAATAACTGAGTTTGCCGTTGGTGTCGGACATGACGGTCGCCGAGCAAGACACCTTGGCGGGTTCGGAAAGCAAAGCGTCATAGACCGTAAAGGTAAGCACCGCAAGATTTTCGATCTCGGGATTAACGAAAGTAAACGCGTACCCGGTGTCGCCGGTAATGTGACTGAGCGCGTATTCGCCGCGTCTGACCGAACTCGTAAATTCGTCGGTTATGTCGACGGTGCTTTCTTCGATGTTATCGCCGTTTACGACGCTTACGGTCTTCTTGACCGTCTCGACGTTAAAAAGTCTCCTGGAAAGGTCCTCTACCGCCTTATCGTACGTGTCGCCGCTTCCCGACGAGAGCGTGTCGATCTGCGTTGAGTTGAGCGTGATCGCGCGCGTTTGTTTAAGATACAGAGTCGCGGAGTTGGCGTTTGAGTCCTTGTCCACGGCTTCGGTCGAAAAAGAAGCGGATACGGCGTTCTTGTTTACGGTAGCCGAAAGGCTGTAAGCGTACTCGAAAGCCTTCTTCTGAAGATCCTGCTTCGTGCCGCCTTCGGCAGAATAATTGCTGAATTTCACGCCGGAAAGACCGGAAGAGAAAAGCCCGAGGCTCATATTCTCCGCCATATTACGGTTGGTCTCGCAATATACGAGCTGATTGCCGAGAATAAAGAAAAGTTTGTCGCCGACGTTGATTATTTTGATCTTCGCGTTACCGCTTGCCGAAACGGGGGCGAATTCGAGATTAGTCGTTTTGCCGCCGAAAACGGTCTTGAGTCTGCCCGTAAGCGAGGTGAATTTACCGTTGGAAGCGACGGTCGTCGATTCCTTAGCCACGACGAAAGTCAGGTACGCGCGGTTAGACAGATAGCATACCAATCCTGCCGTTCCGGTATCGCTACCGCAGCCGCTCACGTCGACTTCGGTCTCGAAAGCATAACTCTTGTCGAATTTACTGTTGAAGAATATCGCCTGCGAAGTCTTGGAAGTCGTGGTCACGTAAGGAACCGCGTCGCCTTCGTGCGAAATGTCCCACTTGTCGGTCTTGGCTATGCCGGAACCCGAATTGCCTATTTTCGCGTTTTCGCCGTCGGCGTTAAGATAGCCTTCCGATCCGAAAGACAGATAGTTTTCGAGATTATTTACGCCGAGCGTAAACGGCGCGGCGAGTTCGGTCACCTGCGAGTCCGTCGACGAGTACATATAGTTGTACTTGGGCAAAATCTTGATGGATTCGGGGCGGGCGGACAAGCCGAGTTCTTCCCACGTTACGTAAAATTCCGCCGCGAGCGTATCGGGATCGCTTACCGAAGTGCCTTTTGCGGTGCGCGTCGCCGCCTTGAGCCGGACGTTACCGGGATAAACGTTGTTGCTGTCTATTCTTATTATCTTGACTTGCGAGCCGACGTAAGACGTCAGAGTCGAAGGCGCGATATAGAAAGTGAAGTTCGTGTTTTTGTAAAAATAGTTGCGACCGCTCCACACTATGCCCGCTCCGTCGGCAGCCTGCGCGTAAACGTACAGCCCTCCGTCCGAAAACATCGTGGCAATGTCGCACTTCACGTAAGGCGTCTGACTCGTGGAAAGCGAATAAAAACT
The DNA here is from genome assembly GCA_902783025.1 of uncultured Eubacteriales bacterium. Taxonomy (GTDB): domain Bacteria; phylum Bacillota; class Clostridia; order Christensenellales; family Pumilibacteraceae; genus RUG12826. The sequence continues at coordinate 2,365 of CACZPH010000107.1, forward strand.
CTTCTCTTCCCAGCCTTCGCCCGCGGTCATTTGTCCGTCGATAACGACGTCGATGTCGGGGTTTTCGCCATAACTTGCCTGTCTTTCCCACTTGTATGCGGGAACGCTGTCCTCTATCGTTTCGACTTCGGTCTCGACTTTTTCCGTTACTTTAATGTATCTGTCCTTGTATACCACGTTCTCGGAGCACGCGGGAATAGCGAGCGCAAGCGAGAAAGCGGATGCGAGAAGCGCCGTTTTCAAAAACTTTTTCATGCCTGTGCCTCCTTACCCATTACGTAGATTTCCGAAACGGCGAGCGTGAGTTCGTCGTCCGTGTCCGCGACAAGCAACGGATCGATCTTGTCGTCCTTGGTAATAGTAATTATTATTTCCTTGACCTCTATCTCGTCGAACGTCGCCATCGCGCTGTGACCGTGGCGCATTCTGAACGCCTTCGTCCACGCGTCGGAATCGACGGGAAGATCGGCAATATGACAGTAGCCGTTGTAAGAAGCGGTAGCCGGATACCATTCGGGCTTGGAGTTGAGCGCGAAAACTATCGACGATACTTTGCCGAACGCCTTGTACCACGAATACGGTTCGTAAACCATTACGTTGCGTACGATCATCGGCTTATCCCAAGCGAGTTTTACTTTGAGCGTGCCGGCGTCGGCGGTCGTTTCCCATTTCTCCGCCCAGCTCTGGTAAGAGAAAAGTCCGTCGTTGATATACTCCGCGGTGTCCGCGTCGCCTTCGAGTACGGTCACGGTAGCGTCCGACGCCACGTTGCGATACCCGTCGGGAAGCGCGACGGTGGGAAGCGGTTCGAGCGCGTAAGTGGGGCCGTTGCCGTAAATGATCGGCACTACTTCGTCGTTGTTTTTCTTGTCTTCGTAGTTCCTGCCGTTACCGGTAGCAAACGCTTCGTCGATAAGAGAAGCGAGAGCGTCGGCGGACGGAAGAGTCGCTATCGTCGCGCCCTTGCCGTGGCCGTTCATATTGTAGCCGTTTTCATAACATCTGAGATCGGCGGCCTTCTGATCGTTTTTAAGCTGCGTGAAAGTTATCTCGTCATGCGTAATAAAGGAGACCTTATCGAAGCCGATCGATCTTCCGAGGAAATCGCCGTTTTCGTTAATGTTGTTGACCGGATTGAAAAGACAGTGATAAACGCTGTACCAGTCGTCGCCCGCCTTGACGAAACTGTGGTGTCCGGTCCCCGCCATATAGTCGTCGTACGCGTAGTCGATGCCGATGACCGGATTGAAGTCCTTGAGTTTTACGAAAGGTCCGTAAGGGTTGTCCGATACGGCGATATTTACCGCGTAAGTCCTGTCCCAGTAAGCGAACGGCGAATACGACATATAATACCAGCCGTCCACCTCGATCGCGAAAACGCCTTCGTTGATGCCGCCCTCGCTGCCGTAATCGTGCGCCTGAATACCGTGGACTTCGGTGCTCGAAGTGTTGTAAACGGTCGATATGTTAGGCTCGGAAATGTGAGTGAGCGTATCCCACTCGGGAGTAACGAAATCCTTGAGTTTGATCACCCACGGAACGTTACCGCTGTTTTTGGACGAGGACGCCTGCGAGAAGTACATAAAGAGTTCGCCCTTGCTGTTGAGAAGCGGATCGACGTCCATCATCGGCCAAACGTATCTGTCTCCGATCCCCTCGTCAAAAAACGTTCCTTTGTACTTGGGAAGACGGATCTTTTCGCAGTGATAGCCTACGTTGACGGGCGGAGTCTGAAGCGTTACGGCGTTGCCGTTTCCGTTGAGGAACACGACGTCGTCCTTGACTTTGTTCTTGCCTTCGTTGAGAAGTGTCAGGCGCTCGCCGTCATGGCCGAGACCGTTACGATAGAAAGCCCATACGTTGCCTTCCGCGTCCGACTCGGTATATACGCTTCCGTCGCTGTTGTAGCGCGCGAGATACGAATAGTATGCGTCAGCCGTCACGAAACGGTACGGACCGGTCGGGCGCTCGCTGTACGCGATCCCAACCTGCATACGGTCGTCCGCTACGCCCGACTGCTCGGGAAGGTATTCGGTGTCCGCGTTGCCGTACTTGGCGCAGCACGAGAAAAACATAAAGTACAATCCCGAAAGCGGATCTATCTGAAATTCGGGCGCCCAGCTCTTTTCGTTCGTGTACCAGCCGTTGTCGTCGCCGAGTACCGCGTAGCCGTCGATAGCGCCCGCCTGTCTCCAGTCGTCGAGGTTAGTCGATTCGTAGAGCGCGTAACCGCCGTAAGTCGCTCCGTATTTGCTTATCGTAGCCGCCGAAAGCGCGGTCGTCGAGCCGGTTACCGTCATATAGAACTTGCCCGAATACGCGTCTATCCAGGACTGCTTGTCGCCGTACTCGGCGAGAAAGTCTTCGGCGGACATATACTGCGTTTTCGCCGCGTAAAACTTATCGTACGAGTTGACGATATCGCTCTTGGCTACGTACATAAGTCCGGGATCCGCGCCGTTTACGCGTTCCTGGTTGAGATAGTACAGCGACGAGTCGTAAATGTTAGACTCTCCGACGGCTTTTTCGTCGGCAAATCCCGCGTCGTGAGGCAGCGCAAAACCCGGCTTAAGCCCCACAACGTCGACCCTGTCGGTAACCTTGATTATCTTGTCTACGTATTCCGTCCGCGTACCGGCGCACGCCGAAAAGGCGAGCGGCATGGCGAGAACGAAAGACGTAATAACTTTAAATATTTTTCTCATTATTCATTCCTTATTATATATGGCTTTCGGACAACGATTGAACAAACCTCGCGTTAAGACGCGTAACGGGGGAAGCGGATTTACGCCTCCCTCGTCGCGCTGCTTCTTGAGTAAAAAACAATAGTGTTACCTGTCGGATTATTTGCTCTTCCGGGCAAATCAGTCGTTGGGCGTATAAGTTACGGTAATATCCGAATAAGTAACGTTTCGAGCGGAGTCGGCGAACGCATATACGCCCATGTTTACCGCGTCGGCTCTGGTGTTGTGTTCCGCGGCGCCAACGTCGTATACGACCGGATAGAAGTTCTGGCTGTTGCGCTGTTCTTCGGCGTTACCCCAGGTCATTTTACCGTAGTTGGTGTCGCCGGTAGTCGTTCCGCTCTTGTATTTGTCAAGAACGTTTACCGAGCCGCCGCAAATCCAATTGCTGCCGTCTTTCTTGATGTAAATAGTCCATACGTCGCCGGCTATCTCCATCTTAAGATCAAACTCGTTGGTAAATTCGGTCGTCGTATTGTTGCTGAGATTGAATACCGGCCATGCTTCGTCTTTGCCGGCGGTGGTCTGACCTATTCTTCCGTACCAGCCGTTTCCGCTCGGTTCGATCTCGATAGTAGACTGGAAACCTGTCGACGTATTGTTCAAGCCGTACGCGCACATACGGTGCGTCGCCTGATCGTAAACGAGGAAGCCGACGAAACCGTATTTCGCAAGCGTAGCGTTGACATGAGCGGTCATAGTGATCTTGCCGTGAGCGCGGTCGTACGTCTGTCCCTTGATAAAGTACGCCGCGTTCGTCGAAACGGTTATGCTGTTTCCGGTAACTCCCTTCGCTTTCTCTCTGTCGTTGACCTTGATCCTGTTGGTGCTTGCCGCGTTGTAAATATCCGCGGCGGCGGTGCCGGTAATATACTCGAAGTCATATAAGTCATAGTTGAAGAAACTACCCGGTCTGCCGTCAAAGAAGAGTTTGAGTTCGCTTGAAGCGTTGGTATTGGCTACGTACGATACCACCTTATAACCTATCTCGGTGCCGGACATCTGCGCGAGAAGATAAATGTTCTCCGCAGTCTTATAGTACGCAAAGTCTATTCCCAGAAGGTCGTAGTTGCCGAGTCCGAAGTTAGCAGCAAGCTGACTTACGGGATGATAAACGGCAACTTTGGTTCCGCCGTTGTTGGTACCGCCGGAAACGAATCCGAGCGTACTTCCGTCAACGCTGTTCTTGATATACATATCCTGATATACGCCGTCGTTGACCGTGGGATCGTCGACTTTGTAGCCGTGAAGCGCGTTGAACTTAACGCTGAACTTGATCATGTCGCCCTCGCCGAGCTTCTTCGCTAACGTATAAGTCGGACGACGATTGTAATCGGTAAGCACGCTTACTTTGTATTCGCCGTTGGTCTTACCGGTCGCTCTTACGTACATTCCGTCGGCAAGTTCGCCGGTAATTCCGGTAAGTCCCCAAATATTTGCCTCGGGCGCATACGCTATCGTTTTGGAGCCCGCTTCCATATCTGCCTGACCTATCACGATCGTATCTTCGTAAGCGAGAACGTTAGCGGCCACTCCGCTCGCAAACGTCCAGCTTCCCTCGGTGAGATTCTGCTCTATGACTCCGCCCGCTCCGGCCACGCCGCTAAGTACGGTTTCGCCGCTCGTGAGCGTATATTTCGCTCCTTCGCCGCCGGTAAGAGTGATCGTCGTGAGCGCACCCATAGCCTTGGTCGTAACCGCGAACTCGAAAGCGTCTTCGGCGTTGTAAGTATTAGTAAGCGTATAAACGAACTTTGTGCCGTAATCGGTCAACGTGCCCGCCGTCGTTACGTCCGTGCCGTTGAGAGTTACGGTATCGATCGCCATACCCTCGGGCGCGGTAAGCGTAACGGTCTTGGTCTTTGTGTCGAAACTCGTAGTATCGCAGGTCGCTCCCGTAGCGGTCACCGCGTGCGTTACCGGCGTTTTCATATCTACGTCGATATTGCTTATCGTTACGTCGCGAACGGAGTCGCCGAACGCGTAGAAGCCGACTTTGAGCGCGTCGTAAGCGGGGATGTAATTAGCGGAGTTCTTGTACGCCGCCGCGTTGTTCCAGGTGTATTGTCCCCAGCTCGTAGCGTTACCCGAAGTCGTAACGGACTTGTACGCGTTGAGGACGTTAGCCGTACCGGCGCATTTCCAATCGCTACCGTCGGTGCTGAAGTACAGCGTCCATATGTCGCCGTCGATTACCGCCTTGATATCGAAGTCGGACATCGATTCGCTGAACGTAAAGTCGGGGTTTTCGGATCCGTTAACCACAGTCGCCGCCGAAAGATTCTGAATTCGTCCGTACCAGCCGTTGCCGAGCGGATCTACGTCCACGGTAGCGGAGAGCTGTTTCGCCGTATTCATCCAGCCTACCGAAAGCATTTTAGCCGTATCGGGGTCGTAAAGCGCGAAACCGATATACGGACTGCCTTTGAGTTTGCCCGATACGTGCGCGCTTACGGTAAGAATTCCGTCGTTGAGATCGTAAGTGTTATCTTTAAGATAGAAGCCTCCGTTCTGGTTGATCCGAACGCTCTCGTAGTCGGTGGCGAATAACTTTTCTCTGTTGGTTTGTCTCAGTTCCGTAGCCTTGGCGAATATCGCCGCGTTTGCCGTAGCGTCGTCGCTGAAACCGAAATTACAGTAAGTGTAATCGTGAGCGACCGATCCGTCGACGAACAACGAAACGCGAGAAGCCTCCGCGCCTTCGGCTATTTTGCCGATAGCCACGTAGTCGGTCTGCTCGTGCATCTTTACGAGAAGATATACGGTCGTACCGCTCTTGTAATAAGCGAAGTCGTAAACCTTATCGTAATTCTCGGCGTAAAGATTGCCGATGACGTTGGCGAGCGGCGAGGGAACGGTTTTGCCGCCGTCGTTGTACACGGCCGCTCCGTTGCTGCCGATGTAGTTGCCCAGACTCGAAAGACCGAGCTGTCTTGTTATCGTTATTTTGTCGGCGCTGATAGTGCCGTCGACAAAGTTCTTGATAAACGGGTTCTGCGCGTAAACGATGTTCTCGCCGGTAGCGGCGTCTCTGCCCTGTCCGCGGCCGAACTGAAGACTGTACGTGATCATTTCGCCGTCGCTTATGGTCTGCGCGAGTTCGTAAGCGGGTCTGTCTTCGTATCCGCTGACTACGTGAACCGAAAGGGTATCGAGCGAGGTGCCGGAAACTTCGAAGTTCTCCACGCCTTTTACGCCCATAATGTTTTCGACGGGCGTGAAGGACAGCGATTTGGTCCCGCCGAGCGCCTCTTCGGCAGTCACGGTAAACGTCTCGTTAAGGCCGAATACGAGGTTGCCTACTCCCGTGGTAAGAGTCCATTCTCCTTCGAGAAGGCTGACGTTGATCTTGCCGTCCGCGCCCACTCTGCCGTTGCGTACTCTGTCGCCCGAAGTAAGGGTGTAAACGAGGTTTTCCGCGCCCGCCGCTTCGATAGTCACTTCCGCGCCGAACTGCTCGAGCGATACTTCGAACGCGATATCCGCGTTGTTTTCGTCGAACGTGTTGAGTACGGTATAGGTGAACTCGGTGGACTTTTCGTTGAGCGTGCCGTCCGTGTAGATCGATACGCCGCCGATCTTGACGTCGGTAATGAAATAGTTAGCCGGAGCGGAAATTTTGATCTCCTTGCTGAACTCGTCGAAAGATTCGGTATCGATGACAGCGTCGCCGTCTTCGAGATCGTCTTCGATCGAAAGGTTCATGGTCGGGTACGCCGATTCGGTCACGGTAAAGCCGGTAACGTCGACTTTTACATTTCTGTCCGCATACGCGAAAATACCGAATTTGACGGTATCTGCGGCGGGATAGAAGAGCGCCGTGTCCTTAGCGGGATTTTCGTTGCCCCAGCTGTATCCGCCCATTCCCATGTCGTCGCAGGTGGTGCGAGCCTTAAAGGCTTCTTTGAGATCGACGGAACCGAGGTTGTACCAGGTCTGTCCTTCGTCGGTGCTGTAATAGTAAGTCCATACGTCCTTGATTATTACCGCCTTGAGGTCGAATTCGGCGTCGGTCTGCGCATACACTCCGTCGCCGTCCGCGTAAGTGGTGATAAACGCTTCCGGAATATCGGAGTCCGCGCCCGTCGCGGGAAGATTCTGAATACGTCCGTTGTAACCGTTGCCCCACGGATCGGTGCGGATCGTAGCGTCGAAGCGACCAACTTGGGACGAAATTCCCAAAGAAGCCATATTGCCCGTCGCCTCGTCGTACATAAGGAAGCCCAGATATCCGAGTTTTGTCATCGTCGAATAAACGTGCGCCTGTACCGTCACTATGTTGTCAGCGCGATTGGCCGCGTGAGCGGAATCGTAAACCGCGTAATTCTGAATGATCCTGAATTCGTCGGAAGATGTGGGAAGCACTCTGTCTTTGAACGCGTCGCCCTCGGTGCTCATAGCCGCCGCGATAGCGTCGCCCACTTCCGCTTCGTCTTCTACGTAATCGAAATCCGAGTAGTAGTAATCCCAAGTGCCGCCTTCCCTGCCGTCGACGAACATGGTAAGAACGTTTTCTTCGTTTGCGGGATCGAGATAGGATATAGCCTGATATTTCGTCTTGTCGCTCATCTTGACGAGCAGATATATCCTGTCGCCGAGTTTCGCATAAGCGAAATCCCATTTGAGCGAATAGTTTTCAACCATCATGTTGGCGATCATGGGAGCGAGCGGGGATTCGTTGCCGATCCTCGTGCCGTTCCAGTTGTTTCCGTAAGCG
>CACZPH010000108.1 GCA_902783025.1 uncultured Eubacteriales bacterium
GGCGAAAACGCGAAACTCGTCGTTTCGGTAATGATAAGGCTCGGTTTGATAGTGCTCGTCGTACTCAAATTTATTCTCACGACTTTCGAACTTCCTCTCCATAGACTTATACAAGGTCAGATGTCCGACAATGCCAGACTCGGATTTTTGAATACCTATGTTTCGTTTTTGGGCAAATCCGCGCTTTACTCGCTCGTAAAGGCCGTGGTTTTTGCGGCGATAGACAGCGGCGGGATAGCGCTCGGCGTGCTCATCATCAACGGACTTTCAGCCGCTCCGTTTCTGATACCGTTTGCCGTTATGGTATTGCTTATCGCCTTTTTCTCTATACGAAGTACGATCTTTTTTGCCTGGTCGCCGTATATCCTGCTCGAAAAGCGCGGCGTATTTTCCGCGCTCGGACGATCGGTAAAACTCGCGTTTAAGAATTTTGCGAAAATCGTTTCCGGATTCCTTATCACGTGGATAATAATCTTTGCGATCCTGATGTTCGTGACCGTGTTTACCGTAGGTATCGGTCTTATCGTGGCCGTACCGCTGTTCCAGACGTTGCTCGCGTTCCTTAACATGACGTACTTTTACGGCAAAACCGGACTCAGGTATTATCTTGACGGTAAGATATTCGATCCGAACTTATACGCGCAAGGCAGGATCTCGGACGATTATTGATTTATGCGCACGAAAAAGCCGCTTCACGAAGAAGCGGCTTTTTGTGATAAAAGCTTAAAGTATTCTCAGTCTGATAACGCCGTCGAGTTTCTGTATGCGTTTTACCGTAAGGTCGTCGATATCCTCGTCGAGGTCGATGATAATATAAGCGTAGTTGCCTTTGGCTTGCGAAACGAGATTGGCTATGTTTATCCCTTGTTCGCTGATTATCGTCGTGATCGAGTTTATGACGTTTTTGATATTTCTATGGAAAACGGTAATGCGGCGTTTGCCTTGACGCGCGACTTTGCAAGAGGGTAAATTTACCGAGTTGGTAATATTGCCGTTAGCGAAAAAGTCGGTCATCTGGTGCGCTACCATGATAGCGCAGTTTTCTTCCGCTTCGGGAGTGCTTGCGCCGAGATGCGGAGTGCAGATAACGTTTTCGACGCCGAGGAGCTCGTCCGCGGCAAAGTCGGTAACGTAGCGCGAGATCTTACCCGATTTGACCGCTTCGATAATAGAGGAATTATCTACAAGTTCGCCTCGAGCGAAATTCAGGATAGCGGCGCCGTCTTTCATATTCTTGATGGATTCGGCGTTGATAAGATTACGCGTCGAATCGGTAAGCGGAACGTGAAGGGTAATGTAGTCGCAAACCTTGAAGAGTGCCGAAACGTCGGTTTCTTTTATTACGTTGTTATCCAGATGCCATGCGGCGTCGATCGAAATGTAGGGATCGTAGCCGATGACTTTCATACCCAGATTTATCGCGGCGTTGGCTACCAAAGCGCCTATCGCTCCGAGTCCTATAACGCCGAGCGTTTTACCCTTGATCTCCGGACCGACAAAAGCCTTTTTGCCTTTTTCGATTTGTTTTGATATTTCCTCCGAGCCCTTGAGGGATTCGGTCCACTTGATAGCGTCCGTGATTTTACGCGAAGCGAGGAAAAGACCGCAAATAACGAGTTCTTTTACCGCGTTTGCGTTGGCGCCCGGAGTGTTAAAAACCACAATGCCTTTTTCGGAGCATTCTTCGACCGGTATATTGTTTACGCCCGCGCCCGCTCTGCCTACGCAAAGAACGCTGTCTTTGATCTCGTATCCGTGCATATTAAAAGAGCGAAGCATAAGTCCCTGCGGGTTGGCGCTGTCGGTTACGAGAACGTATCCGTTGCCGAGCGCGTCGTTCGCCGCGCTGCTGATGTCGTTGAGTTTTACGATTTCTACCATATTTTCACCTCTGATTTACGCGTTTTCTTTTTCAAATTTTTTCATAAATTCGATAAGCGCTTTTACGCCTTCGACCGGCATAGCGTTGTAAATGCTTGCGCGCATACCTCCCGCGAGCTTATGTCCCTTTATGGAAACGATACCGTAATCGGCCGATTCGGCGATGAATTTCGCGTCAAGCTCGGGCGACGGAGTGAAGAACGGAACGTTCATCATAGAGCGGAACTCTTTCTTTACGGGGTTGGAGTAAAGTTTTGACGAATCGATATAATCGTAAAGCATAGCGGCTTTTTCTTCGTTGATCTTCTGAATCGCGTCCACGCCGCCGATCTCGTCCAGGTATCTGAAAACTTCCATTGCGACGTAGATCGAAAAACACGGCGGAGTATTGTACAGACTCTTGGCGTCGATCTGCGTTTTCCACTTGAGCATCGTCGGGCAAAGCGGACTCGCTTTGTCTTCGAGATCTTTGCGCACGATAACTATCGTTACGCCCGCCGGTCCGACGTTTTTCTGCGCGCCGGCGTAAATAACGCCGAATTTGCTTACGTCGACTTTCTGACTGAGGATTATCGACGACATATCGGCGACGAGCGGAACGTCGCCCGTATCGGGCGGGCAAGTATATCTCGTTCCGTAAATTGTGTTATTGTAGCAAATATGCACGTAATCGGCGTCTTCGCGGAAATCCGAACGCGTAGTGGCGGGGATATAAGTATATCCGTCCTCTTTGCTTGACGCCACCAAACGCATATCGCCGTATTTAAGGGCTTCTTTATACGCTTTATTGGCGAAGTTGCCCGTTACGATATAATCGCCCTTGGTGCACGTCGAGTTGTGAGCGAGATTGAGAGGGACCGCCTCGAATTGAGTCGAACCGCCTCCCTGAACGAAAATAACGTCATAATTATCCGGTATAGCCATAAGTTTGCGAAGCAGCGATTCGGCTTCGGCGTTGATCGCTTCGTAGGGCTTTGACCTGTGGCTCATTTCCATTACGGACATTCCGGTTCCGTCATAATCGATAAGCCCTGCCTGAACTCTTTCGAGGACCTTGAGCGGGAGCATCGAAGGACCCGCGGAAAAATTGAATTTTCTCATATCTCATACTCCAGATTTAAGATTATATCTCGCAAAACGTAAGAAGTTTACGGAATATACCGTTTATTATAAACCAAAGTTTTGATAAAATCAATACCTTGACCGAGATATTTTTATTTTTTTGTTGCAAATCGGCAGGCTAATATCAAATGCGGACAAAAAGCGACTAAGAAGGCTGCCGACGTTTTTTTTATAAATTTTGATCAAATATTGACTTAGAAGAATATTTGTTGTATAATATTATGAAGAATATTCTGAAGCAGGAGTAAAAATGGATTTCAACGCAATATGGGAAGCGATAAAACAGTTCTTTTTAACGGTATGGAACTTTATCGTCGAATGGAAAGAATTCTTTATCGTCGGATTCTCGCTCCTGGTCGTATTGATCGTGTTTTTGATCATAAACGGCTCGGTAAAGAAAAAGAGAAAGGCCGCTCTTGCCGCCCCCGTCGATACGCGCGCGGAAAAGGTCATGCCGTCGCCGTATGCGCTGTTCGGTTTCGATCCTTACGCGACGGCAGATACGGTCGAGGGAGAAGGGGAGTTTTACGCGGTTGCGACGTCCGTTGCGTCATACGAGAGCGGACTCGAAGAAAAGAGAGCGGAACTCGAGAAGATCAAACAGACCAAAAACGCCGTATCAAGAGAGAAGGCGGATTTCGACAACAAAAAACAAGGCACGACGGATATAATTTCTGCGCTCGAAACCGAGCTTAAGTCCGAATCCGAGAAAAAAGGCAAGAAAAACAAAGCCCGTATCGAGGATATCCGCAGCGAAATAGACAATAATCGCGTTTTACTCGCCGAATACGTTTCCGACGAGGATTTTTGCGATCGTAAGATATCGTATTGCGACGCGGCGGCTTTACACGTTGCCGGTCAGATAAA
>CACZPH010000109.1 GCA_902783025.1 uncultured Eubacteriales bacterium
AATAGTAATGCCGGTAGTCGGTAAAATTACCGCGAATATTCTGATTATATTTATTTTGGCGATTTTCGTACTGTTTACCGACGATACGAAAAGAGTTTTGCGCAAACTGTACGGCGCGAAGGACGATCAGCAAAGCTACAACGTTAAGTACGAGTGTTCGGACGAAGAACTGCGTGTGGCGATAAGCGATATCGTAAAAGCCGTTCAAAGTATGTCCAAGAAGAATACCGGCGCGCTCATAATCATTGCGCCGGAGAATATTCCGGAGCAGATAATCGAGTCCGGAACTCATCTCGACGCGGTGCTTTCGAGCCAGCTTATCGAATGCATTTTCAACAACAAAGCGCCCCTTCACGACGGCGCGGTGTTTATAAGAGGAAATAAGATACTCGCGGCGGGTTGTTTCCTTCCGCTCACTCAAAACACCGAACTCGATAAGGAACTCGGCACGCGCCACCGCGCGGCGATAGGCGAAACGGAGCAGTACAACAACCACCTTGCCATAATCGTTTCGGAAGAAACGGGCGTTATTTCGGTAGCGAAGGCGGGCGAGATCCTGAGATATTATGATTCCGTAATGCTTACCGACGTATTGGAACAGACCTACGGACTCAAAGCCGGTATGGGCAGAAACAGAAGAAGACACAAGTAAGGAGGCGCAGACATGAATACGATAAGAAACGTAAATCAGCAAAACGTCCGTGACGGAGGCAATCCGGTCAAAACGTTCTTTTATAAACTTTTCGTGCGGAATTTCAAGTTCAAAGCGCTTGCTTTCGGCATTACGGTCGTTTTGTGGCTCCTTATAGTTTGTCTTTGACGCGTAAGGAGTCATATGAGCGTTTTTAAGTTCGGCGAAATACTTTTGCCAAAAAAAATCGACGTATCGACATGGAGCGTCGTGGCGTGCGATCAATACACGTCTCAGCCGGAATACTGGCTTAAGTTAAGGGAAAAGACGAGTGGCGTTACGTCACTCGATCTTATTATTCCGGAGTGTTTTCTTTCCTCTGACAATTCGGAAGCGATAGCGCGCGTCAACGCAAAAATGCGCGAATACGACCGCGACGGAGTATTTGAGAGCGTCGCGGGGACTATTCTTGTCGAACGCACGACTCAAAGCGGCACGCGCAGAGGCCTTATGCTGTGCGTAAACCTCGACGAGTACTCTTTTGACGCACGCGAAAGAAAGCCGATACGAGCGACGGAAGGCGTGGTAAAGGAACGGTTGCCCGTTCGCGTTGAGATAAGAAAAGACGCTCTGTTCGAATTGCCGCACGTTTTGCTTCTTATCGACGATCCGGACAGAACGGTGATCGAACCTCTTCTCGGTAAAGGGAAAGAGATATATTCGGGAACGCTCAATATGGGCGGCGGCGAAATCAGGGGTTTCGGAATAACCGACGTTTCCGGCGCGGAGAGAGCGCTCGATAACTTACTGGAAAAGTCAATAGAAAAGTACGGTTCGCCGTTGCTGTTTCTGGTCGGCGACGGGAATCATTCGCTTGCCGCGGCGAAGGAATGCGTGGACGAGAATAACGAAAAGTCGCGTTACGCGCTGGTGGAAGTGCAGAATATTTACGACGAGGCGATAAAGTTCGAACCGATACACAGGGCGGTGTGGAACGTCGATACCGAAGATTTTGCGGGCGTTTTGAAAAAATCTTTGTCGGGAAACGGCAGAATACGCGTAGAATATAACGGACGGTCGGAAGAAATATCATGTCCTTCCGACGCGATAGAAACGGTAGCCGCCGTACAGAAAGTTATAGACGATTATCTTATTGAGCGCGGAGGTAAAGTCGACTATATTCACGACGATGACGCCGTGCATAAGATCGCCGCGAAGAACGCCGGAGTCGCGATTTATCTTAATCCCATCGCTAAAGAAAAATTTTTCGATTACGTGGCAAATCACGGGAATATGCCCCGCAAGACTTTCTCGATGGGCCACGCAAACGAAAAAAGATATTATCTCGAAGCAAGAAAGATAAAATAAACGAGTAAACGGAGAAAAGTGAAATGAAGGTAGCGAAATTCGGAGGCACGAGCGTTGCCAACGCACAGTGCATAAGTAGAGTAAAGAATATAATTCTTTCCGACCCGGAAATAAGATTCGTGGTCGTTTCCGCGCCCGGAAAACGCGAAAAGGACGATACGAAGATTACGGATCTTTTGTATAAATGCTACGATAACGTACGTTACGGCACTTCCGTAAAGGAAGCGTTCAAGCCGGTAGCTTCGCGTTTTAACGCCATAGTGAGCGAACTCGGCCTTACTCTCGATCTCGAAAGCGAGTACGAGAGTATCCGCCAGCATGTCGGACACGGCGCGAGTTGCGATTATTTGGTCAGCCGCGGAGAATACCTGTGCGCGAAGATCGTCGCTTGTTACTTGGGCTGGGAATTTATCGACGCGAGTCGTCTTATATGCTTTGACGAAGACGGAATGTTCGATCCCGAAAAGACCGAAGCCATAGCTTCGAAACTGTTAGGATCGGCGCAAAACGCCGTTATTCCGGGCTTTTACGGTACGACGCCGGACGGCGCGATCAAGACTTTTTCGCGCGGCGGTTCGGATATTTCGGGCGCGATAGTCGCCGGAGCGGTAAACGCGAGCGTATACGAAAACTGGACTGACGTAGACGGCTTTATGCGGTGCGATCCGAGGGTCGTGGAGGATAGCGAACTTATAGAAATGCTGACGTATAAGGAACTTCGCGAACTTTCGTATATGGGCGCTAACGTTTTGCACCCCGATTCCATTTTCCCGGTGCGCAAAAACGATATTCCCATCAGTATCCGCAATACCTTTAACCCCAAGGCTAAAGGCACTCTTATTGTGCCTACGACAAGGTTTCTTAACGGAATTTACGTAAGGAAAGAGACGTTTATCACGGGAATCGCGGGCAAAAAAGACTTTGTCGGCATCGCTATCGAAAAATCGATGATGAACAGCGAGCTCGGCTTCGGCAGGCGGATCCTTAACGTAATTGAGGACAACGGACTTGCTTTCGAGCATATTCCGAGCGGAATCGACACGCTTACCGTAATTCTTGACGGACACAAACTAAGCGAGGAGCTGATTCGTAAACTCGTATTCGAGATCGAAAACGTATGTTCTCCCGACAATATTCACGTGATACGCGATCTTGCTCTTATAGCGATAGTCGGACACGGATTGAGTTTCCGTCCCGGCGCGGCGGCTAAGGTATTCGGCTCGCTCGCCGCGGCTAACGTAAACATCAAAATGATAGATCAGGGCAGCAGCGAACTTAATATTATTATCGCGGTGGAAAACAAAGATTACGAAAAGGCGCTCAACGCCCTTTATGACGGACTTGTAAGAAAATGAGCAGAAAAAGCGGAGTATTATTGCACGTATCGGCGCTTCCGAATAAATACGGAATCGGAAGTTTTGGGATAGAATGCTACGAATTTATCGATTTTTTGGTCGGCGCGAAGCAGAAAATATGGGAAATTCTTCCGTTATGTCAGACGGTGTTCGGCGATTCGCCGTATTCTTCGTGCTGTTCGTATTCGTTTAATCCGTATTTTATCAGCCTCGAGATCCTCGAGCGCAACGGCTTACTTACTAAAGAAGAACTGAAACGCAGCGAAGACGACGCGCCGTATATCGACTACGGTAAACTTTATTTTACGAGATACGATCTTTTGAGGGCGGCTTTTTCGCGATTTGACAAAAAGAACGCGGGTTTCAGAGCGTTTGTCAGACGCGGCAAATTCAAGTCTTACGCGCTGTTTATGGCTCTCAAAAAGAAGTTTAACAACATAGGTTTTTACGACTGGCCGAGCGAATACAAGTACCGCGATCGAGCGGCGCTAAGGGATTTTGCCGCGCGGGAAAGCGAAGAATTGCTTTTTTGGCAGTTTCTTCAATACGAAGCGGAAAGTCAATGGCGCATGGTCAAGGGATACGCAAAGGCTAACGGGGTGAAGATAATCGGGGACCTTCCGTTATACGTGGCATACGACAGCGTGGACGTATGGGAAAATCCTCGGATTTTCAAACTTGACGAAAACCTTACGCCGAAGAAAGTCGCCGGCGTGCCGCCGGATTACTTTTCCAAAACCGGTCAGCTTTGGGGAAATCCGGTTTATAACTACGACGAGTTGGCGAAAGACGGCTTTAAGTGGTGGGTAAACCGCTTTGTTTCGGCTCTGAAAAACTACGATTATGTAAGAATAGATCATTTCAGAGGCTTCGACAGATATTACGAGATCGATTACGGCAGACCGGACGCGCTGATCGGCGAATGGGTAAAAGTTCCGTCGGAGAAATTGTTTGACTCTATCCACAAGCGCGTTTCGCGCAAGCGGATAATTGCCGAAGATCTCGGTATTATCGACGACGGAGTCCGCGATCTGCTCGCCAAAGTCGGTTATCCGGGTATGAGGATACTTTCGTTTGCGTTTAACGGCGAAGAAGACAATACGTATCTGCCCGAAAAACTTGAGAAAAATTCCGTTTGCTATACCGGCACACACGACAACGACACGCTTATCGGGCTTCTCGATCACTTTGACAAGTGGGATTACGAAAATATGGTAAGAGGCGTAGCGGCGAGCCTTAAAAAATTCGGCTTATCGCGCTCGCTCAAGACAAAAAAGGCGCTTGCCCGAGCGGTAATAGAACTGGGCTACGCGTCGAAAGCGGATACCTTTATTATTCCTCTTGCCGACGCGGCGTACCTGGGCGGCGAATACCGTATGAATACGCCTGGTCGGGAAATCGCAAACTGGACCGTAAAAATGCCGGGATCGGCGTTTTCGACAAGAGTCCGCGACAGACTTGCAAAACTTACCGTAAAATATAAAAGATAACGCAAAACGGAGCGTAGCGGCGCTCCGTTTTGTAGTTTTGGTAAAGAAAAGACAGCCCGTTGAGGACTGTCTTGATTTATTATTTCTTTTTTTCTTCGTCAGCGGTTTCTTTTTTAGCTTCTTTTCTCGCTCTTGCGGCCTCTTCGCGAGCGGCTTTCGCGGCTCTTGCCTTTTCCGCGGCGATAGTCTTGTTATCCTTCTTGATCTCAACGACGAGCTTTCCGGTCTTGATGTCGTTGATCTTCTTGGAAGCGGCGGAAATCTTGTTAGCCGCGTTGTTCTTGTGGATAGCGCCCTTTTCCACTGCGGTGTCGAGAGTGGACATGAGTATAGGAAGATACTTCTCGGCTTCTTCGATCTTATTCTCCTGGATCATAAGATTGAAGGTCTTGAGAGCGTTCTTTACGGTAGACATAACGGGTTTGTTTTCCGCATTTTTCTTTTTATTGGTTGCAACGCGTTTGATTGCAGATTTGATTTGTGGCACGGTTTTTTCTCCTTAAAAAATGTTTAATTTCATTAACTAAAACATTTTAACATAAAAAAATAATAAAATCAAGTATTATTAAGCGGTTTTTTTGATAAACTTATAAATAAAATGAACTATTTTTCAAAACGTTTCGCTTATTCCGTTCGTTCCGACCTTGCCGTCGAACTGATGAAAAAACCTCCGTCCCGTCGCTACGGAGAATTCGGCGTAAGCGATTTTCGCGTGACGAAAGAGGATTCTGCCGTTATAGGTAAAGCCGCCGGCAGATACGTGACAGTCGATACGGATTGCGTGCTTAAGGGCGAGAGAGAAAAATACGCGGGACTTATAAATCTGCTTGCATCAAAACTCAAAAGTATGACGAAAGGGAATAATTATCTGGTCGTGGGGCTCGGCAATCGGAATATAGCCGCCGACGCGCTCGGAGCGAAATGTTGCGAAAACATCGTCGTTACGCGCGGAATGACGAAGGGAAAGAATGTGGCGTGTTTTGTGCCCGGAGTGTTGGGAGAAACCGGAATAGAGAGCGCCGAATCCGTAAAAGGCGTAGCCGACGAAATAGCGCCCGACGCGGTGATAGCCGTGGACAGCCTGTGCGCCGCAAGTCAAAAACGCTTACTCACTTCGTTTCAGCTGAGCGATACGGGAATAAGTCCCGGAAGCGGAGTGAATAATCCGCGCAAAGCTATCGACGAAGCGTACCTGAAGCGCAAAGTGATTTGTATAGGCGTTCCGACGGTAGTGTATGCGTCAACGCTCGGAGCGAATATTTCCTCGGAAATGGTCGTAACGCCTAAGGATATAGATATAATCGTCCGCGACTGCGCGTACGTGATCGCGCGTGCGATAAACAAACGTTTCGGGAACGAATACTGAAAGCGATTCATATAATTAAGTATGAATTGTGCTCCGATCGGGATATTTGACAGCGGAATAGGCGGTATCAACGTACTCAAGCGCCTGAGAGAAAAGTTCGCGGACGAAGATATGATTTATCTTTTTGATAAAAGCGGGATGCCGTACGGGAACAAGAGCCCGGAGCAGGTCGCCGAACGGGCAATAGACGCGGTAAAGTATCTTGAGGATAAAGGGGCTAAATTGATCGTCGCGGCTTGTAATACGGTATCCACGGTCGCCTTGAGCACGATAAAACAAAAAGCGTCCGTTCCCGTTGTGGGCGTTTTTCCGCCGGTGTATGCGGCTTATCGTAAAGGATACGGAAAAATTCTCGTTCTTACAACGGTTCTTACGGCAAGGAGCGAGTTTATAAAAAAAGCCGAAAAAGAACTCGGCGGCGCGATTATCGTTTCGCCTCAGGCCTTCCTTG
>CACZPH010000110.1 GCA_902783025.1 uncultured Eubacteriales bacterium
CGCCAATCAACGCACTTTAGGCGCCGAAAAATCAGTCGCGGAACTGTTTTACGACAACGGCGTCTTAGTCAACACGCGGGTCAACAAAGACGTTTTTACCGGCATAAACCGCGTCAAAACGCTTCTTTCCCGCAAAGAGAGCGGACCGCGCCTGTATATCTTCTCAAGTTGCGTCAATCTGATACGCGAACTCAAAACCTACGCGTGGGCGGAAGGCGACCGGCCCAAAAAAGTCGACGACCACGCGTTGGACGAGCTCAGGTATTACGTTATGACCAAGCCCGTCAGGAGCGAAAAACAAGGCGCGCCGTCTTTGCTGGAGGAAGACAAAAACAGACTCATAAGACGGATGCGCAACAAGTAGGAGAGCGAGCGTGAAAAACAACGACGACAAGCTCATCAAAGCGGTCAGGAAACGCGCGGTAGGATATACGAGCGAAGAGTGCGTCGAAGAATACGCCGTGGTAGACGGCGAGTTGCAACTGTCCAAGAAGAAAATAACGCAAAAAGACGTGCCGCCGGATTGCGGCGCGGTAAAGTTGCTGCTCGAGCTTATTCCCGCCGATCCCTACTCGCAGATGAGCGAACAACAACTCAAGGAAGAAAAAACGAGATTACTCGGTCTTCTCAAATCCGAAACTTAATTATTTCCGCTTTCGCCGGGCGAAAGGGAAAAGGAGAAAAACATGAAAATCATTACTACCCCGTACAAGATCCGTTGCGAACTCGGGATCTGTCATAATTACGCGCGCCGAGCCGTTGTGCTTGACCGCGTCGGAGCGGGATCGAGGATACATATCTGCGAGAGTTGCATGCGCACTCTTTGCGCTCTCATGCAGGAAGAACTCGACAAGACCGATCGCAAAAACGCGCCGGCAGGCAAGAAGGCGGCGGACAAATGAAAAAACGCACCGCAGAATATTACGAAGATATCGTAAACGACGTGAGGGCGGATTTTAAGAAACGCAGCGAGGAGCGAAGGGCGCTCGAGGCTCAATGGCAGCTCAATTCCAATTTTGTCGAAGGGAACCAATACTGTTACGTAGCGGTGTCCGGCGCGGTGGAAGAGAGCGAAAAGGAATATTTCTGGCAAGAGCGCGAAGTGTTCAATCATATCGCGTCCATTATGGAAACGCGACTGGCAAAACTCGGCTCCGCGCGGCCTAAGTTCAGCGTTCGTCCGGCTTCGGGCGACGAAGCGGATCTGAAAACGGCGAAAATAGCCGAAAAAATTCTTTCGTCCGCGTATTCGGCGCTCGGCGTCGACGATATACTCAGCCGCGGCACGTTGTGGTCCGAACTTACCGGAACGGTTTTTTACAAGGTATATTGGAACGCTTCGGGCGGCAGAACGCTCGGCAAAAGCGACAAAGGGACCGTTTACGAAGGCGACGTAAACATAGAAGTTTGCCCGCCGTACGAGATATATCCGTCGTCTTTGTCGGCTCAGACGATCGAAGAGTGCGACAGTATTATCCATGCGAGAGTGCTCAGTACTGACGAAATATACCGGACGTGGGGCGCGGAAGTCAAGCCCGAACCCGTGCGGACGATATCTTTGGGCGCGACGGCGCTGAGCGGAGGCGTAAACCTCGTTTCGGCGTCGCCCAGAACGGGCAGCGATTACGCGACAGGCTGCGCGATAGTGATCGAACGCTACCGCAAACCCACCCGCGAATGTCCCGACGGCGAACTCTCGATAGTCGCGTCGGACAAACTTCTGTATCACGGACCTTTGCCCGTCGTAGGCGTGGGAGGCAAACGCGGCTTTCCGTTTGTCAGACAGACGTCGATCGAAACGGCGGGAGCCTTTTTCGGCACGTGTATGGTAGAGCGTTGCATACCCATTCAGCGGGCGTTCAACGCGCTCAAAAACAGAAAACACGAATTCCTCAACCGTATCGCGATGGGCGTTCTGGCGGTGGAAGACGGCTCGGTCGACGTTACCGATCTGTCGGAAGACGGCTTAAGTCCCGGCAAGATACTCGTTTACCGTCAGGGTTCGACGCCGCCGAGGCTTATGAATCCGGGTTCGGTACCCGCGGATTTTGCCGAAGAAGAATCAAAACTTCTCGCGGAATTCGTGGACGTGAGCGGCATAAGCGAAATAATGCGTTCGTCGACCGTTCCGTCGTCGATTACGTCGGGAACGGCGATACAAATGCTTATCGATCAGGACGACACGCGTATATCGGTTACGGCGCACAGCATCAGGCAGGCGGCGAAGAAAATAGCGAAATTCATTTTGTCGCTGTACAAGCTTTACGCGACTCACAAGCGCGTAGGCAAATTTGCGGGCGAGGGCGGCGAAGTCGAACTCCTTTACTGGAGCGCGAGCGACCTTACCAGCGACGACGTAATTTTCTCGTCCGAGTCCGAACTCAACGACACCGTATCCGCAAAACGCAACACGCTTATCGAACTAATGCGTTCGGGACTTTTGTCCGACAGGGACGGAAACCTGAGCGAGAGCATGAAACGCAAGATACTCGACGCGTTCGGTTACGGCACGTGGGAGCAGACGCAATACCTTACCGACCTGCATTTAAGACGCGCGGAAAAGGAAAACGCCGCGATTCCGGACGGCTCCGTTAAGGTCAGCGAACTCGACGATCACGCGCTTCATATCGATTCGCACACGCGTTTCGCGCTATCGTCGGAATTTGAGGAACTCAAAGCGAAAGATCCCGATATCGAACGCAGAATGATCGAGCATATCCGGGATCACAGGCGGTTTGCCGAGGCGCAAACGCAGACCGGAGCCGCGTCGCAATCGACCGGGGAGGCGCAAGCATGAAAAAGTACGGAAAATTCGATACTTTGCAGGCGCTTCTCAGCGCGTACGCGTCGCTTGAGGCGGAATTTACGAAGAGATGCCAGACCGTCGCGGAACTTGCCAAACGCGTGGACGAACTTACGGCCTTACTCGAAGCAAAGGCGGAGGAAAACCCTCGTAAAACAAACGCGGAGCAGGACGCGGCTTACCGCGAAGCGATAATCAAGGATTACCTTACTTCGCTTACCCGCGGCGCGGACGTGGTGGTCATGCCGCCGTCCGGCGCGGTGCCTCTTGCGCCGATCAAAAAGCCTCACAATCTCAAAGAAGCGAAAGAACTTGCGGATTACGTGATCCGCCGCTCTTAAGCAACAGCGCTATAAGCCACAAGGAAAGCGAGGACTTTCCCGAGCGGCTTTTTTTATGCGCTTTTTCGGAAAACCGAAACTAAAATCAAACTAAATCAACTCAAAACAGGAGAAAATCAAAACTAATGATCACGTTAGAAACAGCGGAAAACGCGCTTAAAAACGTTTATCTCGGTACGGTTACCGAGATCATGAACACCAAGATCAATCCTCTTCTCGCCAAGATCGAACAGACGAGCGAAGACGTATGGGGCAAAGAGATACACACCTGCGCTTCCGTCGGCATCAACGGCGGTTTCGGCGCGGGCTCGGAGACCGACGAACTTCCCGAGGCGGCGAGCAACAGGTACGTGGAATTCGTAAGCACGCTCAAAAACCTTTACGGCAAGATCGAGATATCGGATAAGGCGGTAAGGGCGAGCGCGGAAGGCAAGGGAGCGTTTACCGACCTTCTCAACGCGGAGATCGAAGGGCTGATCGCCGCAAGCAAATTCAATTTCGGCAGAATGCTTTACGGCGACGGAAGCGGTAAACTTTGCACCGTTCAGTCGACTTCGGGCTCCAACGCCGTTATCGTGGACGACGTGCGCAACCTTATCGAAGGCATGGTAGTCGACTGCCTTGCGGGCGGAGATTACAACACTTACGGGCTTCGTATCAAGTCGATCGACCGCGACAATAAGAAGGTTACTTTCAATACGTCCGCGTCGCTCGGCGGAAGCGAAGAAGTTTACGTTCAGGGCAGTATGAACAAGGAGATCACCGGCGTAGAGGCGTTGTTCGGCGATAGCGCGTACCTTTACGGCAATCTTCGTTCGTCGATAGCGTCCATTCTTCCCAAGACGAAAAACCTCAACGCCCAGCTCGGCGAAACGACCATTCAGGAAGCGATCGACGGCGTGGAGAACGTTTCGAACGCGCAGATCGACTTTATCGGCGTATCGGCGGACGTAAAGTACGCGTACCAGGAATTTATGGCGCAGTTCAAGCGCAATATCGACGTAATGGAACTTGACGGCGGGTACAAAACCCTTTCGTACAACGGTATTCCGGTCGTTTACGACAGATTTATTCCTAACGGTACGATGTATCTTCTCGACACCAGACAGTTCAGACTTCATCAGCTTTGCGACTGGAGATTTATCGAGAACGGCAACGGCAAGATCCTTCGCCAGCGCGAAAACAGACCCACGTATATCGCGACTCTCGTCAAGTACTGCGATCTCGTGTGCAAAATGCCTTTGGGGCAAGCCAAGATCACCGGTATCAAGAGATAATGATAGGACGGTACGCGATAGTCGGCGAAGACGTGTTCGACGTCGCCCGGCGGATCGGGGAGATCGACGACGGGTATTTCGTAGCGTATTCTTACGAAAAGAAACGCTTTGAAGTGCATAATCGTCACCAAAGAGGGCAAACGCTCTCTTTGGTCGTTCCCTATCCGCGCCTTGACTGCAGAACGGTCGAACTCGTGCGATACACAAGGGCGGAGCGAGCCGCGAAGATCGCCGAAGATATAGCGAAGGCAAACCGTTTGGCGGAAAAAAAAGAAACGGAGCGCCTTTGCGAGGCGGCGGCGAAAAAAGCCGAAGAAGAACTCGTCCGACTTACCGACAAATAAGGAGAAACCAATGACATTCGATCAATGCATAAGGGTTGCGCTCACGTATATCGGCGACGCGCAGCTCAAGAGATATTACGACCTTAACGGTATAGACGATATGCTCGACGTGGAAAACAGCCGTAAGATAGGCGTTTTGGTGGAGTGTTGCGACATTATCGTAAACCAGATAGCGTGCGAATTCTGCCATCTTACGACCGCCGAAACGCTTACCGCCACGGCGAAAATGATCCTTTCCGAAAGCCTTAGCGAAGACGCGGTGGAGATACTTTCGGTAAAACGCGCCGGAAAAGAAGTTCCGTTCCGCGTGAGCGGCAACGCGATAAAACTGCCCGACGACGGCGAATACGAAATAACGTACACTTACGCGCCGAAAAGGATCACGCGAGCCGATACGGTTTTGCCGTTTTTCGGCTCTTCGGTTACGCCGAGAGTTATCGGCATAGGTATGGCGGCGGAGTACATGATGATCAACGGCTTTAACGACGAAGCCCTCGCGCTCGACGACCTGTTTACGCGCGCGATGAAAAAGATAGAAGACGCGCCCGAAAATTCTCGTATGCCGCAGAGGAGATGGGAATGAAACTCAAGCGAAAAACAAAAAGGCGCCTCAGCCTTATGAGTTTTATCGGCGGCGCGGATCCCGTGTCCGACGATCTTGTGACGGGAGAGGCGAAGGCGAAGCGCGTTTATAATTTCGAGACGGCTTCGGGGGCCTTGGTCAAAGCCAAAGGCTTCGGAGAATACTATACGTGCGCTCCGGGACTGACTTTCGTCGCTCCTCTTACGCGCGACGACGGCAAAACCGTTTACGCGGGGAGAAGATCGGACGGATATTTCGTCGGGATCTCGTCGATGGACGGAACCGCGGAAGGCTCGGAGACTTTCGAAACCGAATCTTTACTGCTCGACGCGGATCCGGCGGTGTTTTCGGGCGAGATAAACGGAACGCCGTCGCTGCTCATGTCGACGCCCGCGCTGGGTTTGTTCTCGTGGGACGGGTACAGCCATATCGATTTTATTACATCGGCGCCGCACGTTACTTCGATGGCGATGCATAACGAGCGGCTTTTCGCGTGCGTAGCCGGCGAAGAAAACTCGCTTTGGTATTCCGACGACCTCGATCCGACAAACTGGCGCGTGTCGCTGGACGAAGCCGGTTTTATCAGGTTCGACGACGAACGCGGCGCGCTCAAAAAAGTCGTGTCTTTCGGAGGGTATCTTTACGTATTCCGCGAAAGGGGGATCACGCGCGTTACGGCGTACGGCGATCAGACCGAGTTCGCGGTAACGCATCTGTTTACCGCCGGAGGCAGGATTTTCGACGAAACGGTGGCGGTATGCGGAAACGAAATAATTTTTCTCTCATCTGACGGACTTTTCGTCTTCGACGGAGCGCAGGCGCGGCGCATTTCGCCAAAAACGCTCCCTTATTTTGAAGCGACGGGGCGCTCAAGGGCGTTTTTCCGCGACGGAAAGTATTATCTTGCCTGCCGTACGTCAAAGGGCGACGAAACGATAGGCTGCGAGAGCGGCGATTACGTCAACGACGCGATATTGGAGTACGACGTTTACGACGGCAAAAGCGTTCTTTACCGCGGTATAGACGTAAGAGGGTTTTATTACCTGCCCCAAATCGATAAAATATTGTTTACGCGCGCCGCGGGACAACCGCTGATTTTTACCGACGACGGCGCTTTGCTTAGAGAGCCTCTGGAAGCCAAATGGAAAATGCCTTTTTCGCACTTAGGGCTTCCGCACAGACCGAAAACGCTCGACGAAATAACGTTTTTCGCCGACTGCAAAGTGATTCTCGGTATCGAAAGCAACCGCGAGAAAGTATCGTACGAAATACTCCCGCGAGGTAGGCTCGCCCGCGTAAAGCTGAGGCTTGTCGGCGACGTATTTTCGATAGAATTGTCGACTACGGACCCTTCGGGCAGGATAGCCGCGCCGACTATCGTTTACACATAAACAAAGGAATAAAACTATGGATATAAAAGCTAAAATTTCGGCGCTCGAAAGCGACGTCGAATTCAGAATAAGAACTCTTGCCGCTTCCGCCGCTAAAGAAAAAGCCTCTTTCGCGGCAGATATGAGCGCCTATACTTTCGATTGCCCCGCGGACGGGAAACTTCTTCGAGTCGTTGCGGATAAGCCTTGTTTTGTCGCGGCGTTTTTCACTCCGAATACGAGCATGGGCATAATCACCGCCGATTTCGGCAATATCAGACGCGAAGTCGAGATAGATTCGTTCGCGTATCCGCTCTTTTCGTATTTGCCGGCGGGCGACAACACGATCTCGGTTTCTTCCGACGGAGCGCTCAAAAGCCTTACGTTGGTCGTTTACGGCAAAGCGCGCGTATCGGACGTAAGTCCCGAGCCGGCGTTCTGCGTAAACGGCTCTTCGGTTACGGGTTTTCTTAACCGCTACGGATCGTACCGCATAGGAGGCTCCGGAGCGGAAGTAGCGCAGGGCAGAACGTTCGACGCGGTAGTCAAAGACGGCATATTTTACTGCGTCAGCGGCGACGAAAACGATCTTAACGTGTTCCGTATGCACACGGGCGGCGACAAAGAATCGCCCTTGTCGCTCGGCTTCGGCGCGAGCGAAGCGGCGATAACCGCCTACGGCGACGGTTTCGTTGTCGCCGCAATAGACGAAAGCGGCGACGTTCGTATCGTAAAACTCGATACGTATCTGCGTATTTTGTCTTCGGAACAACTTACTTTGCCGTTTAAGGCGGAGTCCGTCGGCTTTGTCAAAGGCGCGACCTTACCGACTCTCGTTCTGACCGGCGCGGAGGGCACTTTCGTGGCGGAGTAAAAATGTGGCAGGATATTATTAACCTTGCGATAAGCAACGGCTTGTTCGCCGTGCTGTTCTGTCTTCTTCTCGTCTATACGCTCAAGGACAGCAAGAAGCGCGAAAAGAAGTATCAGGAAACGATCGAGCAACTCGTGGAAAAATTCGAGATCCTGGTCGACATCAAGGAAGACAACGAACAGCTCAAGCAGGACAACGCCCGCATTATCGCCGATAACGAAAAAATAAAGAAGAAATTGGAGATATGATATGTTTAACGAACCAAAACGCGTAAGCGCGTATCGGGCAAGGTACGTCGTAGCGAGCGAAAACGGTATGTATTTTACCATAGTCCGCGCGGACGGCGTATACGGATCATTCTACGACGGCAAGACCGCGACCGAACCCGAATATCTGGGACAAGGCGCGGGGATAGTCGTGGACGGCGCGCTGAAAAAGGCGGAGGCGTAATATGAGGACAATAGCGTTTATGCGCCGCAAAGCCGGATTTATCAGGCGCCGTATTTATTACAGTACACTTGCTTACGAGGAGAAAAAACTATGACGATAAAAGAACTTTTGGACGGCGTAAAAGAAGTGATCAAACGCGCTTCCGTCGCCGCCGAAGAAAAGAAAAAACAACAAACCGATGTAGAGAAAACCGAAACCGCGGAACAGGAAAAACCGCTCGAACTTCCGAAAAAGAAAACTTACGAAGCGCCCGAGTTTACTAAGCTCGACGAAGGCGGAGCGACCGACGAGCAGATAGCCGACAGGGCGAAAGGCGATCTTTTCGACTATGCTTCCGCCTCGCGTTCGGCCATATCCGACGCGTACGAAAACGCCGTAAAACAAGCCGAAAAGAGCAAGAAGAGCGGAGAAGAAGCGTACAGGAGCGCCGTCGAGGCGACCGATTCGGCGTACGACGAGGCGAAGCGAAATTTAGGCGACGCCTTGATCCGCAGAGGAATGGCAAAGTCTTCGACAGCCGCGCTTTTGGAGCGTGACGTCGATCTCGATCGCGCGCGCAAGACGAGCGAAGCGGCAAATCGATACGCGGAAACTGTTGCGGCGCTCGATAACGAAATAGCGAAAGCGGAGAGCGAACGCGACGCGGCGCTGAAGAATTTTGATATCGAGTACGCGGTAAAATACGCCAAACGTATAGCGGAGCTTAGTAAGGAGCGCGACGATAAGCGCGAGGAAGCTATCAAGTACAACAATTCGCTCGCCGAGAAGAAAGCTGACGGAGAAATGTCCGCGGACAAGGCGTCATCGGATCTGTACGGTAAGGATCTCGACAACGTATCCAAGGCAGTAAGCGCGACCGAAGCGCTGAATAAGCAAGCCAAGGACGACGACGCGGGCAAGGCGATGAGTTTAGCGCGCTACGTTTTGTCGAAGATGCCCCGCGCTCAGGCGGCTAAAGCGCTCATGACCGACCGCGTTTACGCCGAAAATCTTACCGCGAAGCAGTACGCGGCGCTTCTCGACGAATACGGAGTAAGAGCATGAAAGAAAAACTCCGTTCCAAGAAATTCTGGCTGTCGCTCGCGGCGGCAGTCGTGGTAATATTGCAGTGTTTCGGCTTGAAGGTCGACGCGCCGGTAGTCAACGAAGCGGTGTGCGCCGTATGCGGAGTGCTGGTGCTCGTCGGGCTCGTCGTCGACGACACGAAAAAGGATAGCGACGCAGCGCAAAACGATACGAAAAACTTGGTACGTATCGCCGATCCCGCGCAAAAATCCGACGAAACGCAAGACGGGACCCGTTAAGCGTTTTCGCCGGGAGCAGACTCAAAACGTTTTTTTGGACGTAAAATCCAAACGTTTTTGCCGCTTGAAACAACGAAAAACCCCTGCCGCAAAGCAGGGGTTTTTCGTAATTAAAAGGAGTAAAAAACAGAAACGAAACGTTTCTTAAGAGTGAGTTAAGTCAGATCAATACATTCCGCCCATGCCGGGATCCATTTGCGGAGCGGCGGGTTGCTTTTCGGGAATGTCGGCGACCACGCTTTCGGTCGTAAGCAGAGTAGCCGCTACGGACGAAGCGTTTTGCAAAGCGGAGCGAGCGACCTTGGTGGGGTCGATTATTCCGCGCTTAACGAGATCGCAGTATTCGTTTTTGAGCGCGTCGTAGCCGAAGGAATCGCCCTTCTTGGAAGTCAGAATGGTATTGATGACGATACCGCCGTCGATACCCGCGTTCTGCGCGATCTGGCGCATGGGGGATTCGAGAGCCTTAAGGACTATGCAAGCGCCGGTCTTTTCGTCGCCCTCGAGCGTTTCGCTGTGAGCCTTTACCGCGTTTACCGCAGACAGAAGCGCGACGCCGCCGCCCGGAACGATACCTTCTTCGACAGCCGCGCGGGTAGCCGAAAGCGCGTCTTCGATGCGGAGTTTCTTTTCTTTCATTTCGACTTCGGTAGCCGCGCCGACGTTTACGACCGCAACGCCGCCCGCGAGTTTTGCGAGGCGCTCGTTGAGTTTTTCCTTGTCGTACTCGGACGTAGTAACGGCGATCTGCGCGCGGATGGACTTAACTCTGTCCGCGATCTCGGCTTTGTCGCCCGCGCCTTCTACGATGGTGGTGTTTTCCTTGTCGACTTTTACCTGTTTAGCCGTGCCGAGCATATCGAGCGTAACGTCCTTGAACTCGATGCCCATTTCGGACGAAACGACCTGACCGCCGGTCAAAACGGCGATGTCCTTAAGCATTTCTTTACGTCTGTCGCCGAAGGCGGGAGCCTTGACGCAAACGACGTTGAACGTGCCGCGGATCTTGTTTACCACGATGGTGGCGAGGACTTCCTGATCGAAGTCGTCCGCGATGATGAGAAGTTTCATGCCCGACTTTACGATCTGTTCGAGAACGGGCAAAATCTCCTGGATATTCGAAATCTTCTTATCCGTGATAAGAATGCGCGGATTTTCGAGTACGGCTTCCATTTTTTCCGCGTCGGTAACCATGTAGGCGGAAGCGTAGCCTCTGTCGAACTGCATACCTTCGACGATAGAAAGATTTGTGTCCATGGTCTTGGA
>CACZPH010000111.1 GCA_902783025.1 uncultured Eubacteriales bacterium
AGGGGCGGCGACGGCTGACAATGAGATGCGAAGTATATCGGGCGCGAAAAAGCTTATGTGCGGTAAACGCCGTCGTCATCCACCAGCATCGCCGTCTCCGTATACCCGAACGTCGCAGAGGGCGAGCCGAGATATACGGCGCCGAAAGAGCCGGAAATCGGGAGTTTGTAGGCGAGTTTGATCTCGCCGCCGACGGAAGCGAACAGGATCTTGCCGGAATCCGACGGACCTATCGACGTATTGTACTTGCCGATAGCGCCGAATCCCGCGCAGTCGTACGTTTCGGACCAGAAGCCCGAAGACGAGGGCGAGATCGCAAGCACGCTGCCGGCAGAGTACGTGTAACCCGCCGCGGTATCGATGGAAATATCGCCGTTGCGCGTCGTGAAGATCACCGCCTGCGTACCGCCGAAAAGTATGCCTTTGTATTTCGTCTTGATATTGGTATCTATACCGTCGCCGTGGGCGTAAACGAAGAGTTTGCCGCCCGTAAGGGATACCGCGTACGGATAATCGTCGGTAACGCCCGCCGCGGTAGCGTTGATACCGTCGTCGCAAGCGTAAATCGAAACCTCTCCGCCGCCGACGATCACGTAAACGCCCTCTAATCCTTCGTAGCACGAAGAAATTCTTACCGTTCCTCCGCTTACGTTGACTTCGTTGTCGGCGTGGATCGCGTCGTCGCCCGTTTCGATCGTCACCTGTCCGCCCGTGATCTCTACGTTGCCTACCGTAACAAGTCCGGAAGCGAGCACGGTGCCGCTGTCGGCGTGGATCGCGTCGTCGAAAGACTTGATATCGACCGTTCCTCCGTCGATATAAACGGCGTTTGCCGCGTGTATCGCCATCGAGGTGTTTTCGCCGCCGTTCGGATCGATTTCGCCGAGCCTATTTTGGGTAGCGTAATTGGTAAACGAGAATTTGCCGTTGTTCTGCCCATAGCGTACGGTATCGTAAACGGGGTGCAAAGTCGTCTTATCGGACACGGCGACAAAACTCGTGCTTTGTCCTTGAGCCTGCGACGAATTATAGACGTAAACGCGCATATACGCGTATCCTTCCGCCTTGGGCGTCGCGTAATAGTAGTATTCGCTCTTGCCCGCTTTGCCCACGATCGGCTCGGCGGCGGAATTTTTCCATACGCCCGCGGTATCGTCGTTGTTGTAATAGTAAATCGAATACTTGTACGAATTATTTTTGCACGATACGTAATAAACGCCGTCCGCGGTCGCGGTCGTGTAATCGGAGTATTCGGAATACGAGTCGGTGCGGATGGTAACGGACGGGGACGAGGACGGCGTGCCTATTATGACGTCGCAAGCCGCTTCTATCGCGTCGCGCGCGCTGAATACGTTGAGCGTGCCGGCAATAACCGTTATGTTACCGCGCTGGACAAGGTTCTTGGAAAGATCGCTGTTAGTCGTCTTGATACCGTCTCCGGAGCGCGCAATAAGCGTAATATTACCCGAAGTTATCGTTACGCTGTCGTTGCCTTTGAGCGCGTTGTCTTCGCACTCGACCGTGAGCGTAAGGTTTTTGACTTCGAGATCGTCTTTGGTGTGGATACCGTTACCGGCGTCGGAAACCACGGTAAGTTCGCCTTTGCCCTTGATCTCCATATCGGCGGCGGCGTATACCGCGGAAGATATGACGTTTGCGTCGCTTACGTCGGGACGATGATCGTAAATGAAGTTGGTCGTGCCGTTTTTAGCCGAAACCGAAGCGTTGTTGCACGAAAGGAAATTGATCGGGCAAGCGTTGTACGAATTGAGCGTGCAACCGCTCAGGCTCAGCGTTACGTTAGCGCCTTGAGCGCCTTCGACTTCGATTCCGCCGTAATATTCGCCCGAAAGCAGTATCTCGCACTTCGTGGGACAGGTAAACCTGAGTATTCCGTTGTCAAGCGTCGCGGTAAACACGTCCGTGGACAATACCGGAGAAGCCGTAAGCGTATATTCGACGTTTTCGTGATGGGACTTGACGGTGTAAACGCCGTTCGAAACCATGATATCGCCGCCTTCGGGAGGCTCTTCGCCGCCGCCTTCGCCGCCTATCTTGCTCGATCGAACGACAACGGTAAGATCGGAGCCGACGTCTGTAATGCGGTAAATGCCTTTTACTCCGGTGTAAATGTAGTTTTGCAACGCGCCGTACGCGCCGGTGATCAGTATGCCGCCGTTAGCCTCGTCGATTTCGTATCCTTCGGCGCAGACAAGACGGAAATGCACTTGACCGCTGCCGTCCTTGATAAGTTCGCCGGTGCTGCCGACGCGCGAATACGCTATATCGCTCTGCTCCGGTGTGGTCGCGTAATTGTTGGAAGGATAAATATATACGTCGGTTTGCATATCGTGACTGAACGTTACCTTGTACGCAAGATCCGATTCGTCGCCGCTCGCCACTACGCTCGTGATCGTTACGGTAAGGTTTGCGGTGATCTTGGTAATGCGGTAACAGTTGTCGACTCCCGTTTCGGACGGTCCTTTGAGAGAGCCGTAACCCGCCGAAACGGTAATATCGCCTATCCCGTAACCTTCGCCGAAAGTAAGCATAAAGTTGACCTGACCGTCGCCGTCGGATAAGGGCGCGCCGCTCGTCGCGTCGCGCGAAACCGCCGAATACGTTTCTTCTCCGTCCTCAAGGTCCTGCGTCGGGAAAACGGTGATCGTTACGTGTTCGTCGGCGTTGAAGACGACGGCAAAGCCTTCGTCCGCGCTCGACTCTTCTTTGCTCGTGATAGTTACGGAAAGATCCGAAGCGATCTTCGTAATGCGGTACTGCCCTTCCTGCATACCCGGATCGGTGGGCTTCTTGTAATTCTTGTACGCGCCGTCTATAATAAGCTGACCGAGCGCGTAGCCTTCGTCGAATACGAGCGAGAAGTTTATCTGACCTTCGGTCTTGGTGATCTTGCCCGTAGTGGCTTCGCGCGAGTACGCCACGTTACTCTCGACTCCCCCGCTGTAATTCTGGGTTTTGTAAACGATGACTTTTACGTGTTCGTCGGTGTTAAAGTCGGCTTTGTAGCCCTGCGTCGGGTCGTCGACCGAGCCGATGACTTGTGAAGTTACGCTCACGCCGAGCGCGGAGGATATCATTCTTATCCTGTAACCGTTTGCCACTTTGGTTTCGGCGGGCGTGAGAACGTCGCGATAATTGCCCGGCGTTACTTTGAGGTCGGCGAGTTCGTAACCCGCTTCGAACACGAGTACGAAATTGACCTGCCCGCTGCCGTCCGTCATAAGCGCTCCCGTGGCGCCGCTGCGCGCGTACGCTTCGTCGGCAATAACGCCTCCCGTCGCCATATTCTGGGTATTGAAAACTTTGACGGAAACGTGTTCGTCCGTATTGAACGACACCCTGTACGCCGAACTCGGATCCTCCGCCTCGCCTTCGGTTTTGCTGGTAACGGAAATAGTAACGACCGAACTTATCTTGGTAACGCGGTAAGCGTTTACCATTCCGGTATCCGCCGGGCCCTTGAGATTGCCGTATTCGCCGGAAACTCTGATCGACGCGAGCGTATAGCCCTCGTCGAACTCAAGACGGAAATTGACCTGTCCGGTGCCGTTGCGAACTGCCTGACCGGTGCTGCCGTCGCGGGAAACCGTCGAAGTCGTCTGCTCGCCCTCTTCGCTCATGTCCTGCGTCTGATAAACTATCACGCGCACGTGGTCGTCACGAGTAAATTTTACCGCATAACCGCTCGATCCGGTTCCGCTCGCCGTACATCCGAAAGCGAATAGAGCCAGAATAAACGTGAATAACGCCGCCGCTACGGTATAAAGTGTTCTGCTTTGTTTCAAAATCTTTTCCTCCGCTATTATTTGCGGCAGTCGCCGCGGAAATAATCGTTAGTTAAAGCTCGACGAACCTGACTTCAAAAGGCTCGAGCGCAAGACTTACGCGTTTTTCTTCGCCGCCGCTCGTATATACGAGCTCGGTGTTTTGCTTGGCAAGATAGAGATTGAGCACGAACGCGCCGCGCTTGCCCGCGGACGTGAAGCTCGTAACGTATACGCTGCGGTTAGTCGAATAAGGCGTACTCTTTGCGCCGAGAAGCGCGAGAGCCTTTTCGAGAAGCCGAGCCTGCGAAAACTCGTTGAATTGCCATACGCCGCACATATACAGCACGCCGCCTTTGCCCTTGGGAAGATAGAACGCTTCGGTCTTTTTGTCGTCGCCGTCGGTGGCGAAAACCCGCGCGCCCTTGGGGATCGAGGTCATCACCTTGCAAAATCTCGTCTGATACACCCTCAGATCTCCCGCTACCGTAAGGGGAGCGAAAGGCGAATACGGCTCGTATTCTATCTTGCCGATATAGTCCGAAAGAAGCGTGCAAGGCTCGAAATTTTCGTCCAAAGAGGGCAATTCGCCGAGAATAAAAAGTTTGCCGCCTTTCTCTACGAAATCGATAAGCTTGGTTTGCGCGTCGCGGCTCATATTCTGCGCGCCTATCACGGCGAGCGGGCGGCTAAGATCGAGATCTCCCGAAAGAAGAATATTTTTGCCCGCATAGCGCGACGAGAGCGCGGCGTAATTCAGACAGTTTTCCACCCTTACGCAATGCCATTGGCTTTCCTTGAGATCGGCCTTGCCGAAGACTTGCTGTTCGCGAAGTAAAAACGGCTCGGTACCTATGCAGAACGAGTATTCCCGCTCCGCTCCCGCCAAAAATTCGTGAGAGTGCATAAAGGCGTTGAATTCCTTGATCGCCTCGTACGTGGGTCTCGTCGTGCCGTCCGCGGCGACGGGCGCGTTGTAGTCGTAAACGTCGCAGGTTATGCCGCTGTTCCATACGTTGTCGCCGCCGGCGAACGTGTAATAGTTAAAGCCCTTGTAGCCCGCCGCGAGCGACGACATGAAGAACGGCTCGAACGCTTCCTTGCTCATTACCGGAGTATCGGCGTACGTTCCCGCCTGAAACTCAAGGATAGTGGGCGGATAGCCGTAATAATCGAGAAGATCCGCCGCCATAAGAAAACGAGTGAAATGCTGTGGCGTGATATTGTTTTGCGGCGTGAAAAAGTTGAGCGAAAAGTAATTGTCTACGCCGAGAAGGAAGTTTTCGTCCGCTTCCCTGCGCGTTTCGTCGAAGTACGGAACCCAGCGCCAACCCGAAATATTGTGGCAAACGGGCTCCTCTACGCCTTCGTCGCGCAGCATTTGCTCGAGTACGCGCATATACTCGGAGATGGTCCCGCAGTAAAAATCGATATAATCCTTTTCGGCGCGCGCTCCGCTCTCTCCATTTACGAAATAATCCTTAGGCCGCGCCTCCGCAAAACTCTTATAGGCGGTTTTGTACGCGGCGTTGAGCTTGTCTATCGTGCCGAATTTATTGCGCAAAAAGGTCGGATACCTGCCGTTTTCCGTGCCGAATCCCATTGTCACGGGGTTGAAATCCATAGAGCCGTACCAAAGGTGTATGCCCGGCACTTCGTTGTCCGCCTGAAGCATTATGACGGGTCCGCCGTTGTGCGCCAGAAAAGGTCTTATTACCCGCACGAATTCCTTGAAATACTTGCGCGTATAGTCGAGAAACAGCGGATGAAGATACGACGCGCCCGTCTGATTGAAACTCTTGCCGTCGATATCCTTGGCAAGAAGTTCGTCTTTGGCAAGAAGCCAAAGCGGCAAGCCGTCGCCGATAAGCTCGGAATACTGCAAAGGTCCGGGGCGTAAAACGACCTTGAGTCCGACCTTTGCCGCCGTATCGAGATAGTGCGTGATATTGCGAAAGTCTACGTCGTCGAATACTATTTTGCCCTCTTCGGGCTCGTTGAGAAGCCACGGCACGTAAGTGGCGACGACGTTTGCGCCCGCGTCCTTGAGCTTGCGCATTCTGTCCTCCGTTTCCGCGTCGCTAACGCGGAACATCGGGATCTCGCCGCTGATGAAAAAAGACTTTTTGCCGTCTATCTCGTAATACTTCCCGGTGATTTTTAAACTCATGATTTGCCTTCCTTATTTTTGTTTATTTTCGTGTGAAAATCACGTTTTTTACTTCCGCTTCGCCACCAAACGACGATATTCCCACCGCGCCTTTCGCCGCGCCGAGTTCTACGAAATACCCTTTGCCTTTAAGAACGCTTGGGGGGAGCGTGTACGTATCTACAAGCATATCCGAAATATACGTCGAGATTTTGTCGCCTTCGCGCACGAATTTCACCGTACCGCCCTCTTCGGACGTAAGAATTTGCTCCGCCGTGGTAAGCGACATTTCGCTCGTGGCGAGCGTGTACTGCGCCGACGGGATATAGTTGCCGGGAACGGTGACCGTAAGATAATACAAAATACGGTTTTGTTTTACGTATTGGCGCGAGCCGTTAAGTCCGCCGAAATCGAAAAACGCGTG
The DNA here is from genome assembly GCA_902783025.1 of uncultured Eubacteriales bacterium. Taxonomy (GTDB): domain Bacteria; phylum Bacillota; class Clostridia; order Christensenellales; family Pumilibacteraceae; genus RUG12826. The sequence goes on from CACZPH010000111.1 coordinate 6,359, forward strand.
AACGCCGTAAATAAGTCCGTTGTACTCTCTCGCGAGCAGGCACGCGCCGAAGCGCTTTTGGCTCATCGCGTAGCCGCTATCGGTATACGCCTTACAAATCTTAAGAGCGCATATATCGAACGAGAGTTCGTAATCCGTGCAATACGCGTCGATATAGTACGTGCCGGACTGATAGCCCATGCCCTGTCCGCTGCGGCGGTTGTTGAGTACGCCGTCCGTATAATAAAACTGCGGAGTGCCGGTAAACTCCACGCCGCCTACTTCGATACTGCCTTTGAGCGCGCCGTCGCCGTCGTGAGTAAGTTCCTTGATTTGTTTCGCTTCGCCGAAAAACGACGAGGGGATCGTTACCGCGGGGCCTTTAGCGTATAGCGAATCGATCGGAGTGATCGAAACCGCCGTAACGGAAGAATCGTCGAAAGAAAGAGCGAATTTTTCGATAGGTTTTTTCGCCGAAAAACCGGAGTCGAGAAGTATCACGTCGTCGCTCGCGCCGCGGGTTATCGCCACTTCGTACGCCCATACCGCTCCGTCGTCCAAAGCCTGCGTAAACGTAAGCGTCGAAACGCTGCCGGCCGCTTTGTTTACCTCGATTACCGCCTCGTCGGTAAAGCCCGGAGGGGAATTGTTCGTTCCGCGCTCGGCGGCGGAATACTTAGTCAGCCTGTCTTGAGCCGAGGGCGAGGGAAGTATCCAGTCCGCGCCCGCCTTCTTGTCCTTGCCCCAGTCCCAACGCTCGATACGCGCCGAGCCGTCCGAGTAAAAACGGAAAATATGCCCTTCGCTCGCGTCGTTGGTCCACGAGGAATAGTAATAGTTGAAAGAGCGGGTATAGTCGTAACTGTTGTGATACGAATACTTGGTCGAACTGCCCTCCATAGTTGTGAGCGCATAGGTCCGATCCGCGCCGTTTTCGTCGGGCAAAACCGCCTCTTGAGAGAGCGAATATTCGTTGTAGACGTTTTGATGAATGTGCCCGGTAAGGGTTATCGTCTGCGGATACTTGGCAAGTATCGCGGTAAGGTTGCGCGAGCCGCTCGTGCCGGACGAGCCGGGAATAGAGTTCTGTATAGGCTGATGAGTGACTACGACGATATTTTCGTCGGGGCGAGAGGTCGTTATTTGATTCAAAACCGCGTCGAGCCACGCTTCCTGCGCGGAAGTATAAGCCGCGTCGATCGACCAGTACTCGCGCGCGTCGATCGTAACGAAACTTACGCCGCCCACGCGCTGATAATGACAGCCCAGTCTCCTGCAGTCGCTCTCGCCGAGTCCCGTGCCGGTAAGCGAATACGTGAGTTCGCCTTTAAACCAGTCTTTGTCGGAGCTTTCGAAAACTTCGCGGTACTTTTCGCTCGACGTTATACTCTTGCCGTAAAACCCCATGTAGCCGAACATATCGTGATTGCCGAGCGTGTAAATAAGTTCCGTCCCTTGAGGAATATTAGCCTCAAAAACGCCCTTGAGATAGTTCATTTCCGCGCTACGTGTGACGTTTGACTGCACTATGTGCAAGGACTTGTCCTCGAGCGCTTCGTCGTAATACAGATTGTCGTACCAAACGGGATCGAGAAGATCGCCGCCTATCACTACGCCGTCAAGTCCGCTTTCGCCCGCTTCGCGCTTGCAGATATTCATCGCCCGCACAAAGCAATCTTCGGCGGTCTTGTCTTCTTTCTGAAGATGCGTATCGGAAAGGACCGCGAAAGTCGAGATAAGAGTCGGCTCCGACGGAATATCGGGCGCGGGCGGATCGTCGGGATCGGGAACCGTTTCGAGTTTTGAGGAAGACGCGCACGCCGAAAAAGCGAGCGGAAACGCAAGCGAAAAGGCAAGAAAACCAATTAAGTTGCGACGAAAAGATCTCATTTGTCTACCTCCGAGTAACGGAATACCGTTATCGTAAAACGCGTATCGATTTTTTGAGGATTTGTTGCTTTTTTTGTCAGCGTACTCACGCTAAGGTAAATACTACGTCGCTTACGTTCGCTTCGCCGCCGTAAGAGGCTATTCCCACGGCGCCTTTGGCCTTAGGCGTGAACTCCGCGTAGTAGCCGTTGCCTTTGAAAACGTTCGACGGAAGAGTATATTCGCTCTCGAGCGTTTCGCCCAAATACACCCTGACGGTCGCTCCGTCGCGCTCGAACTTAACCGTTGCGCCCTCCGAAGAGCCAAATAACGTCTCCGCATCCGCCGTGGTAAGATCCCGGCTTGACAATTCGTAGCTTGCGGTCGCAACGTACGTGCCCGGAACGTTGACGGTAAGAATATACAAAACGCGGTTACGTTGAGTAAATTCCTTGGTTTCGGAATCTACGCCGCCGAAATCGAAATAAGCGTGAATTCCGTAAATAAGTCCGTTGAATTCTCTCGCCGCCACGCACGCGCCGAAACGCTTGTGACTGAGCGCGTACCCGCTCGCCGTGTACGCTTTACATACGCGAAGATCGGAAATCCTGAAAGACAGCGAATACGCCTTTGTAAACGCGTCGAAATATTTTACGCCCGGCTGATAGCCCTGCGCCTGTCCGGTGTGATAGTTGGTAAGCACGCCGTTTTCGGTGTAAAACTGCGGCGTTCCGGCAAAGGGAACTCCGCCGATATTCAAAGAATCGGTAAACTCGCCGCTTCCGTTATGGTCTAGCTGAGAGGAAGGCTTTTTCGCCTTGAAGTCGGATTTGCTTATCACTATCGTTTCGCTCTTTGCGTATAGCGCGTCTTCCGCGTAAAGCTCGACGCTCTCGACCGTCGCCGCGTCGTCGATAGTCACGGTGAAAAACTCGGGCGGCACGGGCGTCGAATAGCCGGGATCGAGCACGAGTTCTTTTGACGCGCCGGCGGTGCGGTTTATCTTGACTTTGTACGCCCAGACGATATTGTCGTCGTCCTCAGCCGCGCCAAAGTAAAGCGTCGCTTTGTTGTCTTCCGCCGCGCAAACCTCTATCGTCGTGGTTTTGCCGAAATACGGCGCTTTGTTGTCTAAGGAACGGTTTTGACGCGTGTATTTGGTAAGGCGGTCTTGCGCGTTAAGCGCAGGTAAAGTCCAGTCTTTCCCCGCCTTCCTGTCCGCAAAGAAATCCCAGCGCTCTATCGCCACGGAACCGTCGTCGTAAACGCGCATGATATGACCTTGGCTCGCGTTTTGCCCCGCGGCGTAACGCGCTAAACTATACGAGCCGTTTTCGTCGTAGCGGCGGTTGGTCGTGTACTTGACGGAGCAAGCCTCGAGCGCCGTGAAATTGAAATAATCGGTAGGTTTCGCTTCTTCGTCGTAAAGATACGCGTCCTGCGTAATGCCGAATTCCGCGTAAGTGCTCTCGTGAATGTGTCCCGTCACGGTGATCGTCTTCGGATAGTCCTTGAGTATCTCGGCAAGATCGCGCGACGACCACGATTCGCTCTCGGAGCCGGGCACGGTACAGAATACCGGCTCGTGAGTGATGATAACGACGTTTTCGTCCGGATAAGTCGAGGAAATATACCCGAGCGTGTTGCGTACCCAGTTAAGCTGGTTTACGCTGTACGCTCCGTCCGCTACCCAGTACTTCTGCACGTCTATCGAAATAAAGTTTACATTGCCTACGCGCTGATAGTGACAGCCTAAACGATCGCGCCAATATTCGTCAAGCCCCGCGTTCGCCTCGTCCGATACGTCGGAGGCAAACCAGTTTTTGGACGAGGAAGCAAGAATCTCGCGGTATTTCTCGCTCGCCGTATAAGTCAAGCCGAACTGTCCGGTAAAAGTAGCCATATCGTGGTTGCCGAGCGTGTAAATAAGTTCCGTTCCCTGAGGGATGTTCGCCTCGAAAACGGTCTTGAGATATTCGATCTCGGGAAGGCGCGTGGCGTTGTTTTGCTTTATTCCGAGCGAATTGTCCTTGAGCGCTTCGCCGTAGTAAAGCGTGCCGTACCATGTGGGATCGAGCAAGTCGCCCGCTATCATTACGCCGTCAAGCCCCGCTTCCCCTGCCTCGCGCTTGCAGATATTCATCGCTTTGATAAAATTCTGCTCCGCCGTCTTGTCCTCTATTTGCATATGCACGTCCGACAGCACGGCGAACGTCGAAACAAGCTCCGGCGCGGGCTCTTCCTGCGGATTTTTGTCGTGCTCGCCGGCCGCCTTGCACGCGGGCAAAGCGAACGCCGCGGCAATAACGAGCGCCAAAGCCGAAAAAAACGAAGATTTTTTGTCCATAACAGCATTTCCCTCCGCAAAAAATATGCAATATGCTATAATTATAATATATCCGCGCGCCGCGTGTCAATCACTTAACAAAAAAACCGACTAAAAAGTCGGTTTGCCGGGTAAGTGTTCCGCAGTGAGCGTGTAAAGCGAAGAGATTTGATTATTGTAAAAATAAATCGAAAAATTTTTCGCCGCTTGAGATACGAATAAAGCCAAATCGAAGAGATTTTCGCGGATCAGACGCAAGCAAGACGAGGCGCGAGGCGAGGGACGAGAGGCGCGTACATAAGCGTACGTAACTCGAAGTCCCGAGCCTCGGAACAAAGTATTGCGAAGCGTATCAGCCGCGAAAAAGCAGAGGCGGCGAGATACGAGAACAGTTAATTCGCAAGCCGTTTCGCGCACGAGATACGAGCAGGTCGAGGAAGACCGAGCCGCTCCGAAGTGCGCGTACTAAGGCGTACGCAATCGAGGGGCGGCGACGGCTGACAATGAGATGCGAAGTATATCGGGCGCGAAAAAACAACGGCGGCAAGATACGAGCGTCAGGCGAGGAAAAAAACTCCCGACAAGGGGCGCGTACTAAAGCGTACGTAACCCGAAGTCGGGAGTTATTTGACAAAGCATCACGCCGTATATCGCCGCCGTATTATATGGTTTCGACTTTGAGAAGATTCGTATTCCCGCTCCTCCCATTCGTCATTCCCCCGGTAATGACTACCTTATCGCCTTTTTGCAAAGAATAGACTTCTTCGGCGACCTTGCGGGCGTGATAAAACAGGACTTCGGTCGAGTCGAAAGGCTGGCTCATTTTGGGGATAACGCCCCACGAAAGAGCGAGTTTTCGCCACGCCTTGGGGGAAGTGGTAAGTCCGATTATGTCGACGGGACCGCGGAAACGCGACACCATGCGCGCGGTAAGACCGGACTTGGAACAAACGACAATACCTTTCGCCTTCAGATCTATCGCCATGCCGACAGCCGAGTGAGAGATAGCGTCGACGGGGTCCTTTATGTGCAAGCGAACGTTGTGATAAATATCGGCGTAATCGATATTGCTTTCGGTCTTTTCGGCGATTTTGCTCATGGTCTTAACGCAAAGCACCGGATATTTGCCCGCCGCCGTTTCGCCGCTCAGCATTACGGCGCTCGTGCCGTCGTAAACCGCGTTGGCTACGTCGGAGATCTCCGCACGAGTGGGGCGGGGCTTTTCTATCATGGACTCGAGCATTTCGGTAGCCGTGATAACGCGTTTGCCGAGAAGTCTGCACTCGGTTATTATTTTTTTCTGCGCCGCAGGCAATTCCTCAAACGGTATCTCCACGCCTAAGTCGCCTCTGCCTATCATTATGCCCTCGCAAGCCTCACAGATACTGTCGATATTGTCGATGCCCGAACGGTTTTCGATCTTGGCTATTACGTCGATATCCTCGCCGCCGTGTTCGAGAAGAAACTTCCTTACGTCGAGAAGATCCTGCTTGCGGCTGACAAACGAGCAAGCCACGAAATCCACGTCGTTTTCGATACCGAACAGCAGATCGCATTTGTCCTGCTCGCTCAAAAACGTCTGCTTGAGGACTTTGCCGGGGAAACTCATGCTTTTGTGGTTGGAAAGCGTGCCGCCTATCTCGCAAACGGTGCGGATCTCGGTGTCCGTGGTAGACGTCACGACAAAGCGCAAAAGCCCGTCGTTGACGAGTATGACGTCGCCTTCGGACAGTTCGTTGGGAAGATTGGAGTACGATACGCCGACTATCGTTTCGTCGCCCTTGACGTCGCGCGTCGTAAACGTGAACTCCGCTCCGTCTTTTAGCGTGACGGGACCGTCCTTAAACGTGCGAATTCGGTATTCGGGGCCCTTGGTGTCGAGCATTATCGCCACCGGTGCGCCGAGCTCGTCGCGTACTTTCTGTACCCGGTCTATAAGGACCTTGTGGGTTTCGTGCGTGCCGTGCGAGAAGTTAAGGCGCGCTACGTTCATGCCCGCCTTGATCATTTCGCGGATCGTGTTTTCGTCCGAAGACGAAGGTCCTAAAGTGCAGATGATTTTCGTTTTTCGCATATACGTATCCTCTTTTTCGCGTATTCCGCGCTTGTTTTTTCAGATGTTTTTAACGCCGTAAAGCGCCTCGGTCGCCTCGTCTATCACGCCCAGATCCCATAATAGTCGCGTTCCCACGTACTTGTCGCGAATGTCCTTGGAAAAATGCAAGGTCTTTGCCGACTCGAGCGGGGTTTTGCCTATCTCCGCGGCGGAGGCGGGAGCGCCTAAGCGAGCGAGAAAATCCGCCACCTTTTGCGCGGGGGGCAGTTCTTCGTCCATTACGGCAAGTATCTCGTCCCAGTGCGCGATGATCTTTTTTACTCTCTCGTCGTGCCTGATCGGATCGTACTTGCCTTCTTTCTTCTCCAGTCCGATCATCGCGTCGGCTCCGAGCGGGATAAATTCGGCAAGCTTGGCGTTGTACGCGTCAAGGTCGAAAGCCTTGACAAAAGCGCGCGCCTTGTCGTAATCGGGCTTGACCGTGCGTAAAAATTCGTAAACTCTGAGCATTTCGACGGTTGCCGCTCCGCATTGGATACCGTGAAGGCGCAAATTTTCGCCTTTCATATCCCAAACGTGCGAAAAATAATGCTCCGCTCCCGATACAGGGCGCGATATCCCGGCGTAATTGGCGGCAATACCGGACAAAACCATTCCGTTCATGACCGCGCCGACCGCTTTTTCGTCGCGCGAGGGGAGTTTGTCCGCGCAGTTTACCACTTCGGCAAGTGCCTGACGAACCATATCCGCCACTTCTTCGCAATAATATTCGCCGTTTATCAGACGCGAAACGCGCCACTCGCATATGCTGATATATTTGGCGAGCATATCGCCTACGCCCGAACGGATCATTTCCATAGGCGCGTCCTTGATCACCGACAAATCTCCTATGACGAAATCGGGGCATTTGCTCGGAAGACTGATCTTGAGCCCGTCACGATCCATCGACGACGTCGCCGAAGCGTACCCGTCCATGCTCGGCGCGGTGCCTACTATCATGTAGGGTTTGCCGGCTACGGCGGAAAGAATTTTGCCCGTGTCGTTGATAACGCCGGAACCGACCGCTACGACTACGTCGCAATCCGCGTAGTGCATAATCGCGCTTCCTACCGTCTTTTCGTCCGGAAGCATCGGCGAAGACGTCGGATAAACGTACTTCTTTACGTCAAAACCCGCGCCGCAAAGCACGCGCTCGACCTTTTCGCCCGCCGCCGCGTAAGTGTTAAGGTCGGCAAGCAGGAAAACGCGCTTGAACCCTTCGAGTACGCTCGGTATCTCGGCGATAGCGCCCGAACGGATCACGCACTTTTTTACGAGAGCGCGATGCGTTTTGCCGCACTTGCAGTGAAATCCGTCCTTGGAAAGCAACTCAGCAATGTCCATAATTAACTCCTTACGGTTTAATTATAGCACTAAAGAGAAAAAATGACAATTACTTTGAGTTAAATGGCGAAAAGTTTTGGGCGGGCGGAAAGCCTCGGCACATTCTAACGCGGTATCGCGCCGTATATCGCCGGCGATCAGAATTTACGGCCGTCGCCGACAAAAAACACCGCCAGCGTCCCCGGTCCCGAATGCGCGCCTATGACCGGACCTATATTGCCTTTTTCGATATCCGCGTTCAGCGCCGCGCGGAGTTTGTCGATCACGTAATCGGCGTCCTTGTCGCAATCGGCGTGCGCGACGAAAATCTTATTTGATTTGCCGGAATAATACGTTTTTACCTTGTCGATAACGCGATTAAGCGCAAGGCGACGGGTAAAAACCTTGGCTTTGGGAATAAGCCTGCCTTCGTCGTCGACGTACAGAATCGGCTTGATCTGAAGTGCGTTAGCGATAAACGCGGTAGATTTCTTGACTCTGCCGCCCGCGGCGAGATACTTGAGATCGTCGACGGTAAATATCATATTTACGTCGGCGCGAACCGAACAAGCGTACTCGTAGCACTCTTCTAACCCGTGAGCCTTGGAATATTCGCTCACAAGCCACACCAAAAGCCCTTGACCTAATGACTCGGCGCGGCTGTCGACGACGTAAATTTTGTTTTCGTGCGTAAGATTGAGCTTGAGAGCGGCGGATCGCATACAGTCGAA
>CACZPH010000112.1 GCA_902783025.1 uncultured Eubacteriales bacterium
ATGACGATAACCAACGTTCTGCTTCTTTCGGCGACGCGCGGCGAAGGCAAACCCATTCAGGGCGAATTTACCTGCCGCCATCCCGAAAACGACAACGCGGAACTTTTGTGGCATTGCGGACCGTTCCCGCTTTCGCAAAAAGCCGAGGGAGAAAAGCCGTGGCTGTACAACACCAAGCCGTCGTTCCGGATCAAGGACGGCAAGTACACGATAGCGCGTTTTCAGGCCGAGCGCGGCAAATATTACCTTCTCGGCGGAACCGTAGACACCTGCCCCGGTCCCAAGACTTTCGGCACGTATATGTGGGCGCAGTTCAAAAATTTACCTAAGGTGGAGCGCAAGCTCATCGAGGGACCGTATATCCATCATATGACCGAAATTTACGGCGATTACGAAGAATATCTCAAAGAATTTGCCAAATACTTTGACGAGATACAATACGACGACATCAACGATTAAGGAGAGAAATATGCTTGTAAATCTTCAGACTATTCTTAAGGACGCGTACGACAAAGGTTACGCCGTTCCCGCTTTCAACGTCTACAATATGGAAACCGTTATGGGCGTGATATCGGCGGCTCAAGAGGCCGAGTCGCCCGTAATATTGCAGTTTTATTCGCGCCTTGCCACCACGGGGATTGCCGAATACCTTTTGCCCGTCGTGCTTCACGCGGCGCATTCGGCTTCCGTGCCCGTCTGCGTGCATCTCGATCACGGTTCCGGCTTTGACGCGGCGGCGATAGCCGTCAAGAACGGAGCGAGCGGAATAATGGTGGACTTTTCCACGCTCGACTTCGAATCGAACGTCGCCAATACCGCGAAAGCGGTCGAGATCTGTTCCGCTCTCAATATTGGCGTGGAAGGAGAACTCGGTCATATAGGAGTTGCCGCGGAAGGCGTATCCGAGCAATACACCGAGGTAAAAGACGCGGTCGAATTCGCCAAGCGTACCGGCGTAAGCGCGCTCGCCGTAATGGTGGGCACGGCTCACGGAAGATACAAGAAGGCCCCCGTACTCGCTATCGAACGCATAAGAGAGATACGCGAGGCGACGAAAATACCGCTCGTTCTGCACGGCGGCAGCGGAGTGCCCGACGATCAGGTAAAAGCGGCGATAAAAGCGGGTATTTGCAAAGTAAACTTCGGCACGGACTTGTGCTATTCGTTCCTTGACAAGATATTCGAGACCGACCGCAAGACCGTCGCTATCGATTTGTTTATGCGCGGTCCCACAGACGCGGTCAAAGCGTTTGCGCTCGACAAGATCAGACTTCTCGGCGCGGAGAACAGAGCATGAATAAGATAGTAGGCTTAGGCGCGTGCGTTTACGACACGCTTATCAAGTGCCCGACGTATCCGGACGAGGACAGCAAACTCAAGGCGGACGACGTTTTCGTGTCCGGCGGCGGACCGGTAGGCAACGCGCTCGTCGTAGCGAGTAAACTCGGCGCGCAGGCGGAAGTTATCGGGCTTTTCGGCTCGGACGGCGCGGCGGAGTACCTTCTTAAGGACTTTGACCGCCTCGGCGTAAAGCGCGACAAAGCGGTAAAGGTAAGCGGCGCGAGGTCGTTTACTTCGTATATCGTGCTGTCGAAGGTCGCCGGCACGCGCACGTGCGTATTCGACAGGGGAACAGTTCCCGACGATCCGTCGCTCGTGGACTTTTCGCCCGTAAACAGCGCCGATATACTGCATCTCGACGGCAATTACCTGTCCTGCGCTATCGAGGCGGCGAAAAAAGCGAAAAAACTCGGCGTTAAGGTTAGTCTTGACGCGGGCGGAGTGTACGAAGGGATCGAAAAACTTTTGCCTTACGTGGATATTCTTATCCCGTCCGCGTACTTTGCCGAGACTATTACCGGCAAAAAGTCTATTACCCAGGCGATGGAAGTTTTGTACGAAAAGTACCGTCCGCTCGTTCTGGCGGTCACGGACGGCGACAAGGGCGGCTATTATTACGACGGAAAAGTCGGGAAATACGACGGCGTTAAGGTCAACGTTGTCGATACAAACGGCGCGGGAGACACCTTTCACGGCGCGTTTCTTACGGCGTACCTTGCCGGCAAAACCGTCGAAGAGTGTTGCGTTTACGCGAGCGAAGTCGCGGCGCACAAATGCTCGAAAGCGGGCGTAAGAGGCGTAGATTACTCGCGATTTATTATCGGGTGATCGTCATATACGGAAGAACAAACGGCTCCGAGCCGTTTTTCTTTTTTAAAACGGCGCAAAGCGTTGAATTACCCGCGATTATTTGGTATAATGGTCTAAAAGTTATACTAACGCCGTGCGGAGTATATCCGCTAAAGAAACGCCGATGTTCGGAAAACGCCTTCGACATAGCGACTAAACGATCCGAATCGTCGAAGAAACAGGCAGACATATACCGTGTGGATTTTCATTTACCGAGCCGTTCGGCCCGAAGCGCCGTTCGCTACGCTCGGTAGCCGTATCAGGTAAATGGCTTTACCGCTCGCTATTGCGTAGCGCGGAGGAGTTAAATATGGAAGAATACGTTTTTGCGGAAAGCGGTGAAGATATCGCGCCGAAAATCAGCGATGCTTTGAGAAAAAAAGGCGTAGTCAGGCTCGCCAAGGGCAATTACACTCTTAGGTCAACGCTGTTTTTGCCGTCGCGCTCCAGACTTGTTTTGGACGAGGGCGCGACGATAAACTGCGCCGCGAACTGCTTTAACCGCGACGACGTAACGGCGATAGTTTCGAATGCGGACCAAAGCGGCGACGAAGATATTACGGTAGAGGGCGGAGTATGGAACGCCGCGGGCGCGCTCAATCCTCGCCCCGATTGGCGAAACGGACCGGGAAGAGGCGTAACCTTTTCGTTTTACAACGTGCGTGGTCTTACTCTTAAAAACGTCAATATCGTAGACTCCGCCACGTACAACGTCCGGCTCGGAAGGGTAAGAGATTTTTTGATCGAAGATATTACTTTCGTTGGTTATGGTCGATCGATTTGTCAGGACGGCATACATACGGGCGGCGGCTGCGAAAACGGCACGATCCGTAACGTAAGAGCCGAAGGCGGAGCGACGGACGACGATCTTATTGCTTTTAATAGCGACGACGCTTTTTCGTACAAGCATAACGAGGGTATGGAAGCTTTGCCGATACGCAATATTCTCGTGGACGGCGTTTACGCGGAAAACTGCTGGACTGCGCTCAGGATCCTTTCGATCGATACCTTGGTCGAAAACTTAACTCTGAGAAATTTTATTTGCGGAGTGCGCGAAACGGGAATAAATCTTGACGCGACAAGATACGCCGGCGACAAGATCTTCAGTGACGAAGACTATCCGCATGGCGTAGGTAATATACGCAACGTAACGGCGGAGAATTTTACTCTGTGGCGGACGGAGAAAGACAAGCCGTTGCTTGTCATAGAGTCCAACGCTTACGGCTTTGCGGTCAAAAATTTCAGGCGCGACCGCAATCGCGAGAGCGAAGAGTTTACTTCTCCCACGGCGGTTTTCGATCATCTGAAGGAAGGTTCGGTACTTGTCGCGGAAGAAGGGAAAACGGTGATTAACAAAGAAAAACACGAATTAAACGGCGATGAATTTTCGTTTGTACTCAACTGACAGACGCAAAAACAGCCGCGCCCCGAAGAATAAGGGCGCGGCTGTTTTGTTGCATACGTATTGAGTTTTCAGTCTTCTTTCGCCTTACCGAAGACTTTGCGCATAGTTGCGTACTGCGCCTTATAGGCGAGGAAAAGGCTTGCGATATCGTCGCCCGCCGCCACGAAATTAAAGCCGCGTTTGAGCCAGAAGCGTAAGTCTTCTTCCGCCGCCTCGCGAAGAATATCGTCGTGCGCCGTCGCGGTCACCTGAACGTGAAGTTGCTTTTCGCCCACAAGCGCGCGTATCGCCTTGACGAGAGGAATAAAATCCGTCTTTTCGCGCGAAACGATAGTGGGGTTTGTGGTAACGCCCGCAATGCGGTAAATCTTGATGTACTTTTCGATTGCGGCAAGGTTTGCCGTGTCCAAAACTAATTCAATTTTTTATTCCTTTCCTTTGGCATACGCCGCTTTATTCGGTCTTAGAGTAAGTGCCGCCCGCGTACTCGTAAATTATCGCGTCGGGCATCGTAGCGTCTTTGTCGCGCGTATATACGTCCCATTCTTCTTCCGTCCAGCGCCGCGAAATATGCTCGAACGAAAAAGAATTGAGCCGCCCGTTTCCGAAGTCCACCGTGCCGGGATGTTCGATCATGTTGTCCCCTTCGTCAAAAGTCGTGTAGCCGAAGACGAGCCTGCCCTCGTCGCCTTTGAGCCAGTCCACGAGATCGCGCACGTACTTAAATGCAAGAAGAGTGCCGCTTATCTCCAGCGTCCTGCCGGACACGAAGCCCTCGAGCGGAGCGGAAAGATCGGGCGAGTAGTAAGCAAAATACGAGTCGTAGTACGAACCCGATACCGTGAAGGCGCGCGGCGAAACGAAGTAAAAGTAGTGTTCTTCGTCGAGTTTGTAGTACCCGTCGAGAGCCGCCGTAAAGTCGTCGAGAGTCGGCACGGTGTAGTCGACGTCGTTTGTGTTGGGCGATTCTTCGGCCAAAGTCTTGCCCTCTCTTACATACGTGCCGAGAGCGTAGGGAAGCTCGCTGAGATAATATTTTTGGTCGTCTTTGTGGTATTCGCAGAATACGCGGAACTGATCGATTTGGGTAAGGTTTTCGGTGTACGAGCAAATATGATCGTACTCGTTGCCTACTTTTACGTTAAAGTGAAGATTGTCCGTCCACTTTCCTATGCGGTCGGCGTGCGTCACGACTCTTTGCATTTTACCTTCGCGCTTGAGCGCGCCGTCTTCGTAATACTTGAGCGAAAAATTCCCCGCGCCGCCGTCGATGACGAAATACGCTTCGCTTATATTTCTCGTCTCGTCTTCGCTCACAGCGAGAATAAACTTGCCCGTAATCGGCTCGAAGGACTTTTTGTGTATGGTGTCGGTGTCGCCGTCGAAAACTTCGCTGATAAGGTCGCACCCGCTAAAGGAGAACACGACGAAAAACAGAGATAAAACCAATGTGAAAATCGCAAGGGCTCTCCTTTTTTTCATACCGTTCTCCTTTTTGTATATAATTCGCGTTTTCGCGCCTAAAGATTTCTTTTGGCGGGGCGATAGTAACGTAAATCGAATTTTTAATTCCGTCCAAAATCTTTCTCCGCTTGTATACGCACTTTTTCTAATGCGTCGCAAACATTTGATAGTCGTTCATTATCGCGTTCCAATTTACGGCACTCGTCCGCATACTCTTTACTTTGTAAAAATTGTTTATTATATAAGAAATTTTGATATGTTTGATGACACCAATGATTTCGTTTTTCAGTCATTTGTTTTAAGAAATTGTAATCACTTGCAGAAATGTAAGGGTTTTTGCCACTAAAATCGAGTTCTTTTAATTTTTGGACGGTTTGCCCAAGCGACCATTTTTCGATTTTATCTAAATTATCATAGAAATCGCCGACGTGCATTGCAGCATATATACGTTTTACATCGTGTTCAATTACTTGACAATACATTATTGTTTGTCCAATCATAGAATGAAAATCATTTAATGTCATATTCTACACCAAATTAAATCCAATAAATTATAGTGCCCGAAACATTGGTTATTTCGTAACTTGAACTTCCATATCTTGAACTACTCGTTGTTATAGTCCCACAACCACCAACATTCAAAGATAATGTTCTTTCAGTTGTTGTATCACCAGAACGATAATCATATGTTATAACCACATTATCATAAAACGCATATGATAATGCCCCTCTAAAATAGTGATACGAAGTAGACGAGGAACTACCAACAACATAATTGGTTTCGACAGTTAAAAATTTTTGATAATTATCTTTTGTAATGCTAACTATATGTTTTTCCATTACCGACACTTCGCTTGACGGCGTGTCAGTTGTATGATTCTTGCCATTATTCGATGTGCAACTCGTCAAACAAAGTAAACAAATAATTACAAGTAACGGAATATAAATTTTTCTCATTTACACTCCTCCATTTATTACTTAAAATAAGTACGACGAATACGTATATTTAATTTGTCTTGAATTTCAGTTAATTCTCTTTGTGCTTCTTTCAATTCTTTGAGTGTGTGGTTTTCATCTTGTAAGAATTGCTCTAGTTCTTGCATGCGATTCTGTAATCGTTTTTCTTCAACCTTGCGATTTTCTTCCGCTTGCCTGCGTTCTTCGACAATACGTTTTTGTTCAATTCTCTTATTTCTCAATTCTTGAGGCATAAATAATTCAACCCTACCGCAATTCATACACACATAAGATTCAACAAGTTGTGTGGCACCGCCCTCTGTACAATGAATTTGATACAGTTGCATTTGTTCAAATTCAGTTTTTCCACAATTGGGACACTTCATAATTACCTCCATAATATTAAAGTTAGTTATAAGAAAAATGATTGCCAAAATGGTTAATTACATTATAGCATAAATATCGACAAATTTCAATTGTTTTATATTGAAAAACGGATTTATGGCACTATGGCGGGTGCTTGACTATACAAGCGCGCCGATTCTCGGCGCGGTCAAGCACCCGCCGAAAACCAAATCGACACGGTAAAATGAAACGCTCAAAGCCGAGCGGATCGGGGCGTTCTCGCTGAACCGCTTGCGAATCGCCCCGATGATCCACCGTCGGCTGTTTTTGAGTTTTACACCATTTACGCGTCTATTTATTTTTCGCGACATAAAACGCCCGTTTTGTGATAGTGGTAGAGCGATACGAACACACTTGTACGAACACCTTTTGAATGGTGAAAACCTATACCAAAACCCGAAAAACGCAGGAAAGCACGGGATTTTTGCAAAAGAAAAACCTAAACCAAACTTTATGGGTTCGATTTAGGTTTTCTTTGGCGGAGGCGGAGGGATTCGAACCCCCGTGACGTTGCCGTCAAACGGTTTTCAAGACCGCCTCGTTATGACCGCTTCGATACGCCTCCAAAACAAATCGTAGCAAACTTAACTACGATTATACAAAAGTATAGCATTACGCACCGCGCGTGTCAAGCGGATTGATAAAAAAGCGCCTTGTTTAAGGCGCTTTTTTGCTTAGATACCGTATTCGGTTCGCGAGATAATTTGATTCTGGAAGCACAGGTCGAGTTCGTTGAAATATCCGCTCCAGCCCCAAACGCGTACGATAAGATCGGGATAGTTTTCGGGGTGCGCCTGCGCGTCGAGCAGTTTTTCGCGCGCGATGGCGTTGAGTTGGAGTTGATGCCCGCCGAGGCGAATAAAGTTTTGGACCAGCATGGCGACTTTCGGAATGCCGTCGGGGTGATTGAAAACCGTTTCGTGGATCTCGATGGTAAGAGGCCCGCCGTTGACCGTTTTGACAAGATGCGGCTTAGTAAAGGACGAAATGACCGAGATAAGCCCGTTTGCCTTAACGCCGATAGAGGGAGAGAAGGACGAGGGATAAGGCTCGTCGGCTTTTCTGCCGTCCGCCGTCGCGCCCACGCCGCGCGCCATATACACGTAATCCATACTGCCGCCCGTGCCCGCGCGCCAAATAGCGCCTTTCTTGCCGTTGGGCGTGCCGTTGACTACGGAAGCGAAGTGATCCATAAGTCGAACCGCAATATCGTTGGTAACGTCCTCGTTGTTGCCCATTTTGGGCGAAGAGAGGAGGAGAGAGCGGAGTTCGCCCCAGCCCTCGAAATTCGCTTCGAGCGCGGCGATAAGGTCGTCTTTGGTAATTGATTTTTCTTCAAACACGCGCGTTTTGATAGCCGCGAGCGCGTCGACCGCCGGCGCTATGCCCAGACCGTGCAAGCCGTAATTGTTGTATTTCGCGCCGCCGTTTATTCGGTCAATGCCCTTTTCGCGGCAGGGAGTGATAAAGGCGCACGCAACGGGGTTGGGATAAATTTCCCTTGCGGCGTGTTCTTTCGCTATCTCGATATGCTCGGCAAACTGCGCGTCGACCTGCTTGTTGGCGCAAGCGAAAAATTCCTCGAAGTCCTTGCAGTTTTTAAGGTCGTCGATCGTCGCCTGTCTTACCGCCTTGGGGAAGTTCATCGTGCGGATATTGACGATATCGTACGCGACGTAGGGTACGATAAATTCCCAGCACGCCGCCATAGTGTATTCTACCGCGTCGTCGTAATCGTAGCCCAGGTCCGTAAGTCCCTTTATCACCACATCGTCGTTGCTGTACTGCGGGAAGCCGAGGCCTTTTGCCGTAAGGCGCGTGCAGCGCTCGTAACGGCTAAGCGGCGTGTTCTTGTTTACGCGGACGTTGATTTTGGGATCGATAAGGCACAGTTCTTCGCTTGCACAGAGCACTATTTCGCTAAGGTCGTTGAATATGTCTTCGCTTTCTTTCGTCCTGCCGCCGAGCACTAAACTTTGTCCGTTGTCGCCCTGCTGGATTCCCGAGTAAATATCCGTGTCGAGATTGAGCGAAATGAAGTAAAGCTCGGTCATTTCCAGAAGTTCGTCTTTCGTCGCGCCCTCTTCGAGCGACTTGAGGAAGAAAGGATACATATACTTGTCGAATCTTCCCATCGTCACGTGATCCATTCTCACTACGCGGAGAAGGTACGTCATTGCGCGTTGGGTAAGAAGCGCCTCGTAATAGTCGTGCGGCGGGCGCGAAAGAATTGCCCTGATGCCGTCGGCAAGGCGCGTGTTGCCTTGTTTTTCCGCCTCGTCGGCTTGGCGCGCGGCGAGTTTTTCGAGAGCCTCGAAACCCGCTATCGCGCCGTCGTAAAACGCCGCTTTGTCGGGATTTACGCTTTTGAGGCGCCGCAGTTCGTTTGTCATGCCCCCAAGACCGAACTTAAGCGCGAACGGATAGTCGGGCGTAATGTTGCCCATATGAAAGCCCTTAAGGTCCGGAAGGTTTGCCACCGAGCGGTTAAAGCCGAATATGTCTTGCGGATACAGTCGCAAGTCTTCCGCTTCGCTTACTTGTTTCATTACGGTAGCCGGCCACATATTGAGGTCCTCGGGCTCTATCTTTTCGAAGTCTATCGTGCGGCGCGTCTTGCGGTATTCGCGTTTGCGGTGAAAGGCGAGAAATTCTTTTACTTTGTCAGTCATTTTCGTTTTCTCCTTAAAAAAAGTCATATACGTATTGAGTTTTTTACACTATCTTATATTCTATTCCGTGCTTTTCGTAAATCTCTTTGCGCACTACGCAGTCGATCGATTCGTCGAAAGGCGGGTTCCAGACTCTTCCCGCGAGCTTGTATTTACTGCCCGCCATTTTGTTGTACTTGAGCAGTTCGACGTACTTTACGCCGCGCTCGTTCAGCCACTCGCACCAATCGTTTACGTTGCTTTCGGTGTCCGTGAGCGTAGGGATGAGCGGCATACGCGGAACGACTTTCGCGCCCGAGCGTAAGGCGATATCGAAATTGATGAGTATATCTTCGTTGTCCGCGCCTACGTATTTTAGGTGCGCCGCTTTGTCGAAGATCTTGAGATCGAATAGGATCAGGTCGCACTCTTCAGCGATTTTTTCGAATACGGCGGGCGGGCATTTGCCGCAAGTCTGCAACCCGCGGTTGAGTTTACCCTTGAGAAGGCGAAGGCATTCGAGCAAAAATTCCGCTTGCATCGTAGGCTCCCCGCCCGAAAAAGTAACCCCGCCGCCCGACGCGTCGAGAACGTCCTTTTCGCGCAGCAGTCTTTCGCACAGCGTTTCCGCGTCGAACGTTTCGCCGCACAGCCGCACGAGGTTGCGCGGGCACGCCGCGACGCTCGCCCGGCTCAGCACTCGTTTGCCGGTTTCTTTTTCTCCGGCGTCGAGGCACCTGTCGCAATGCAGGCAGCCGTTCGGCGAGCGCAAATACTCCGACTCGTAAGTCTGACTCTCGGGACTGTGGCACCATACGCAACGCATGGGACAGCCCTTGAGAAATACCGTCGTGCGTATTCCGTCGCCGTCGAAAACGCTGAATTCTTCTATCGAAAATACTTTCCCTTGTTTCATAACTTTTCCTTATTTTCATTATACCGCTTTTTGACTTAGGGTGCGCGACTTTTATTGATAAAGTAAGGACAAAAATTGACTTTTTGCGCGTTTCATATTCTTCGACCGAGTTTATTTTCGTTTTTAATGTCGCCGCATAGCGAAAAAAGCCTTACAAGCGATATAATAAGCGCGCGATTTTGAGGTTTTTTGCGTTTTCGCTTGCCCGCGAAAGAAAACAGTGGTATAATAGTAAGGACAAAAATCAACTTCGGAGGGAGTATGCATCATCAACCGCACAACACCTTCGGCAATAAGATAATCAACGCCGTAGTCTATAAGGATCTGATGTGGCTGCCGCATTTCCACCGCAGTTTCGAACTTATGGTGGCGATAAAGGGCGGCGCACTCGTCACGGTAGACGAGAAGGAATACACGCTCAAAGAACGCGAAATGGCGATAGTATTCCCGTACCAGTCGCATTCGTTTACCGTGCGCGGCGACGAGAACGCCTTATATGTGCTCGTTTTTTCGGGCGATCTTATGCCGGCTTTTACCGAGCTTGCCGCGACTAAAACCCCTACCCGGGCAAAATTTACCGTTGAGGATTTCGAGTGGGATTTCCTTTGCGAGGCGCTGTTTAAGAACGCGCCGGGCAAGTATTTGCTTTCGGCGGCGTTGTCCGTCGTGTGCGGGGCGCTCGTGCGCCAAGCCGAGTTTTGCGACAGGAAAGAGAGCCTCGACGTAGTGACCAAAGTAATATCTTACGTCGAAAACAACTACCGCGAGCCCATTACGCTCAAAAATGCCGCCGACAACTTAGGCTACAACTATCAATACTTGTCAAGGCTTTTCGGCTCGGTAATGAAAATGAACTTCCGCGATCTCGTCAATCAATGCCGCGCGGACGAGGCGGAAAAGCTTATTGCGAGCGGAAGGTCCGTAACGGAAGCGGCGATCGAGAGCGGCTTCGGTTCGACGCGCAACTTCAGCCGAATTGTCAAAAAGCGCGAGAAGGGCGCCAAAGCTCTCGGTTCCGCGCCCGTCGAGACCGTAAAACTCGGCGACGCTGACGGATATAAGCGCATTTTTTAGTAAAAAACTTGACAAGCGCGCGAATAGAGTCTATAATCTTACGTATCAAAAGCGGAGGAGTCTATGAACGAAGTATTTGACGTTTTGCTCGACGCGCTGATAGACTCGGCAAAAATGCTGCCGCTTCTGCTCGTCGTGTACTTCGTAATCGAGTTTCTGGAATACAAAGAGATCACGGCGTTTGAGAATTCGCGGCTTCTCAAAGGCAGGTTTTCGCCCTTGTTCGGCTCGCTGTTCGGCTGCGTGCCGCAGTGCGGATTTTCGGTAATATCGACAGACTTGTACTCGGCGAAAAAGATCTCGGTAGGCGCTTTGGTCGCGGTATATATATCGACAAGCGACGAGGCGCTCCCGATACTTTTCTCGGGCATGGTAAACGACCCCAAGGTAGGCGTTTCGCTCGTGATACTCATTGCGAGCAAGATAGTTTTCGCGGTTGCGGCCGGGTATCTCGCGATGTGGCTTTTCCCGTTGGTGTTCCGCCGTACTGCCGTCGTGGCGCCGCAGATAAAGTTCGGCGAAAGGCAAATCAAGACCGTTCCCACGGAGGAGTCGTCGGGTTGCTGCAAGCACGAGATCAAGACCAAAAAATTCAACTTTCTTCACCCGATACTTCATATGCTCAAGATATTCGCGTACGTGCTGGCGGTCAACGTTATTATGGGGCTAATCGTATACTGGGTAGGTAGGGACAACCTTACCGCTTTCATCAAATCCGCGTATTGGGTCCAGCCGCTCGCCTCGGTACTCGTCGGACTTATCCCCAACTGCGCGTCCAGCGTATTGCTTACCAACGTATACGTGTCGGGAGCGCTCGGATTCGGTTCGCTTCTCGCGGGGCTTTCGGTAAACGCGGGAATAGGCGTGACCGTATTGCTTAAGAAGAACAGACCTATGAGCGAAAACGCTTTTATTATAGGATTTATCGTGGTATGCTCGCTGATAGCGGGCTACGCGATCAACGCGATAGCGTTACTTTTTTAGAAAAACAGTCAAGGAGAACAACCATGATAGAATTTGATATCGACAAAGACGAATTCAACGAAACCGTAGCCGAAGTCATCGCCAACAACGTGGCGGAGTGGGCGAAGCTTTTTACGCTCGTCAAGATCGACGTTCCGAAAAACGCCGAAGTCATTCGCAGCACCGACCATTACGCTATGCTCATGCAGGCGATAGAAAAGTCGGGCGCGCCGGAGCCGGCGAAATTCCTCTACGAGAAGACCGATCCCAAGGAGACTCGTATAGCGCGTACAATAGACTTTGCGACCAAGACGTCGTACCCGGCGTATCGCCGCAAGATGGCTGCGGATATATTGGGCAATCTTATTACGAAATTCGATAAGGACGGCGGCCGCGACGCGGGATTCAATAATTTCGTCAACACATTCTTCCTCAATAAGAAAGTCAACGAATATCTGTACGCTCACAGCAAGGAATTCAAGGACTTTGCCGACAACATCAACGACGTTCAGGTACTCGACAAGTTCTTCGAGGCGCGTTCCGACGCGGAATATCAGAAGAAAGTCGACGCCGTTTACGACGAAGGGAAACTCAATATGATCTGCCGCGATCCGCTTTTCAAGGACACTTGCATTTGCCTTCTTTACGCAGATATCTTCCATAAGAACGGTCCGGTAAAATCGTAAGCGTAAGTTATGAAAATCAAAAAAGACAGGTGTAAAAGCCTGTCTTTTAGTTTTGGTTTTCTTACCTTTTTATTTTTTGCGATAACGCATTATCTCGCAGTCGAGCCGCGTGAAGTCGACTTTTTCGACGAAGTCGTCGGGATAAAATCTCGCTATGCCGAACTTCGCGAATTTGTCGATATGGGCGTTAAGGACCGCGGGCGTAGGCGCGTCCATGGCTTTGCACCCCTGTCTTACGACTTCGATAAATTCCCGCGCGCTGAGGTCGTCCGCGCACTCAACTACGGTATGAGCGGATAGTTTGTCGCCTTTGTGTATCTTAAACCATATCTTCATGCTCGCATTATACCATTACGCGGCAAAATTTGCAAGCGAATCAAGGCTTTTTGCTCCAAAAGATAGACAAGACGCTTTTGATGTGCTAAAATATATTCCGGCGCGAAAAGCGAAAACCGAATCAAGGAGAAAATTATGGAATTTTTGTATTGCGATCCTTCCGTCATGGTCGTCAGAAACAGTTACGATATCATCGTCAACACGCTTGAGGAGGGCGTTTGCTACGTAAAGGTAGGCAGGAAGACTTATCACGAAAACAATTCGGGGATAATGCCGTCGGTAACTCTCGTTCACAAATTCAGAGTACCGCAGAAGGTCCTCGACGAAAAGAAGGAATACATCGTATTCTACAAGGCGGTTTACGACCGCAAGACCAACTTTCCGGAAGTAGGCAAACTTCTCAAAAAGAAATATACGTTCCGTCCTATCGAAAAATCCGACGACGTAAAAGTGTTCTATACCGCGGACATCCATTGCTTCTGGGAAGAAGCGGAGAAATGCGCCCTCGGCGCCGGAAAGATCGATATGTATATCGTAAACGGCGACTTCGGAGAGTCGAGCAGTTATGACAATCTTCGTATGCTCAATCGTCTTATAGGTAACGTGACGAAGGGCGAGATCCCGTCGCTCGTAGGCAGAGGCAATCACGACACGCGCGGCAAGCTCGCCGAAAAAGTGACCGACTATATGGCGACGTACGACGGACACGCGTACTTTGACTTTTCGGTAGGACCGATAGCCGGCGTGATATTCGATTGCGGCGAAGACAAGTACGACAACCACCCCGAATACCGCTCGCTCAATTTCTTCGAGCAGTACCGCAAAGACGAACTCAAGTTTATGCGTAAAGTCAAGCTTGCCGACAAACCGTTCAAGTTCGCCGTTTGTCATATTCCTTTTATGTCCGCGACGGCTATGAGCGGGCAATTCGATATCATGGGCGACCTGTACAAGGAGTGGGGCAAGACCGTCGACAAAATGGGCGTGGAGTTTATGATCTGCGGTCATACGCATCGTATCGATTATATTCCCGACGGCGACAAAAAGGATAAATTCCCGCACGCTTATCCCGTTATCGTAGGTTCGGAACTCCGCACCGATCCCACGTTGCTTATCGGCACGCTCGTCACTTTGTCGAAGAAAGGATCCGTCGCGACTTTCATAAGTCACGACGGCAAGGTCGTCAGGAAGATATCGATAGCGGACGGCAAAAAGATCGACTGATACGATTTACAATTAAAATACGAGTAAAAAACCGTTTTTTTTCGCAAAAAGCGGTTTTTCGTTTGACAAGACGAAATATATTTAATATAATATATAAAATTCCATTGCGCGGATTTTCTTTTTTTATACCCTTTTATGTTTACGCGCGGGAAAAGGACGGAAGAAATGAATCTTACCCAAAAACTGATCGCCTCTCACCTCGTGGAAGGCAAAATGATCGCCGGCGAAGAAATCGCGATACGAATAGACCGGACGCTCACGCAGGATTCGACCGGTACGATGGCGTACCTGCAGTTCGAAGCCTTGGGCGTAGACAAAGTTAAGACGCTTTGCAGCGTCGCTTACATCGATCACAATACCATTCAGTCGGGATTCGAAAACGCCGACGATCACGCTTACATTCAGTCCGTCGCTCTTAAGCACGGCATTTTTGTTTCAAAGCCCGGAAACGGAATTTGTCACCAGGTCAATCTCGAGCGTTTCGCCGTACCCGGACAGACTCTCGCGGGCTCCGACTCGCACACTCCGACCGCGGGCGGAATGGGAATGCTCGCTATCGGCGCGGGCGGTCTCGACGTGGCGCTCGCTATGGGCGGCGCGCCGCTTCGTATCGTGATGCCCAAAGTCGTAAAGGTCGGACTTACCGGCGCTCTAAAACCTAACGTAACGGCAAAAGATATTATTCTGGAAGTTTTGCGCGTTATGACGGTCAAAGGCGGAGTCGGCAAAGTAATAGAGTATACCGGAGACGGCGTCAAAACCCTTTCCGTTCCGAATCGCGCCACCATTACAAATATGGGCGCGGAACTCGGCGCGACGACTTCGGTTTTCCCGTCCGACGAAAACACTCTCGCTTTTCTTAAGGCGCAGGGAAGAGAAAAAGATTTCACGCCGCTTTGCGCGGACAAAGGCGCGGAGTACGACGAAGAGATCTCGATAGATCTGTCGTCGCTCGTTCCGCTCGCGGCTTGTCCGCATTCGCCCGACAACGTAAAGAAAGTAAGCGAACTTTCTTCCGTCAAGGTCGATCAGGTTTGCGTGGGAAGTTGCACCAATTCGTCGTACCGCGATCTTATGAAGGTGGCGGCTATTCTCAAGGGCAAGACGGTCGCTCCGTCGGTCAGTCTTACCGTAAGCCCCGGTTCGAAACAGGTTTTCACGATGCTTGCGCGTAACGGAGCGCTCGCGGATATGATAGCGGCGGGAGCGCGTGTGCTGGAGTGCGCGTGCGGACCGTGCATAGGAATGGGACAGTCGCCCAAGACCGACGCCGTTTCGGTCAGGACGTTTAACCGTAATTTTTACGCCAGAAGCGGCACGAAGAGCGCGAGCGTATATCTGGTTTCGCCCGAAACCGCGGTGTATACGGCGCTCAACGGCTATCTTACCGATCCGTCGCGCTTGCCGTGTCCGGAAGTAAAAACGCCGGACAGATTCGAGGTGAACGACAATCTCATACTCGATCCCAAGGACTTTGACGACGTCGAAGTGGTCCGCGGACCGAACATCAAACCGTTCCCGCTGGGCAAGCCGCTAAGCGACGAAGTGAAAGGCGAAGTTCTTATCAAGGCGGAGGACAATATCACTACCGATCACATTATGCCGTCCAACGCGAAACTGCTTCCGTACAGATCGAATATCCCGTATCTTGCGGACTACTGTCTCGCTCCGACCGATCCGGACTTTGCAAAGCGCGCCAAGGAAAAAGGCGGCGGAATAATAGTCGCCGGGAGCAACTACGGACAAGGATCGTCGCGCGAACACGCGGCGCTCGTACCGCTGTATCTGGGCATAAAAGCAGTTATTGCCAAGAGTTTTGCCCGCATACACCGCGACAATCTGATCAACAGCGGAATATTGCCGCTCGAGTTTGAGAGTGACGCCGATTACGACAGACTCAAAGCGGGCGACGTACTACAGATTTGCGAAGCGAGAGAACAGGTAACGAGCGGATACGTAACCGTACGCAACGTTACGCAAGGCTATGATTTCAGGACGCTTCTGCCGCTAAGCGCAAGGCAAACGCGCTACGTGCTCGCGGGAGGCGCGCTCAACAGCCTTAAAACGTCAAACAAGGAGAAACGAAATGACTAAATTCGAACAGGAGATCGTCAAGATCCTTCAGGAAGACGGCAGAGCAAGCTACAAGCAGATAGCCGAGATGCTTTCGGCAGGCGAAGATAAGGTAAAAGCCGCCGTCGAAAAGCTCGAGAAGGACGGAGTGATCCTCAAGTACAGCGCGATAGTGGCGGACGACGAATTTTTCGGCGATACCGTTCAGGCGCTTATAGAAGTCAAAGTCAGCCCGATGAAAGAAAAGGGCTACGACGAAATAGCGGGATACGTCAGCGGATTCGACGAGGTAAAGAGCCTGTATCTCATGTCGGGCGCTTACGACCTCGCGATATTCATCGAGGCGAAAAACCTCAGGGAAGTCGCGAGATTCGTGAGCGAAAAACTCTCGCTGATAAACTCGGTGCAGTCCGTCGCGACGCATTTTATACTCAAGAAGTATAAGCTCAGCGGCACTACGATAGGCGCCGAGAAAGAAAGGTTGTTGATACAGCCATGAATTACGACGAACTGATAAACCCCGTCGTCGCTCAACTTCCGCAGAGCGGGATACGAAGGTTTTTCGAACTTGCCAACGAGATAGAGGATTGTATTTCCTTGGGCGTGGGCGAGCCGGATTTCGTAACTCCCTGGTATATTCGCGACAGCGCGGTAAAATCCGTCGTAGCGGGCAAAACTCAATATACTTCCAACGCCGGGCTTTTGCAATTACGCGAAATGATAGCGAAGTATCTCGATTACAGGTTTTCGCTTTCGTACGAGCCGAAGGACGAAATGATCGTCACGATAGGCGCGTCCGAGGCTATCGATCTCGCGATGCGGACCTTTATTTCGCCAGGCGACGAAGTTATTATTCCGGATCCGTCGTACGTTTCGTACGTGCCCAACGTCAGGCTCGTGGGCGGTGTTCCGGTACCCGTCAAGACTAAAGTAGAAGACGATTTCACACTCACCCCTCAGGCTTTGGAGAGCGCTGTCACGCCGAAAAGCAAAATTCTTATTCTTCCTTACCCCAACAATCCTACCGGCGCGATAATGACCGCCGAACAGCTCGCCGCGCTCGTTCCTGTGATACGGAAACACAACCTGATCGTTGTGAGCGACGAGATATACGCCGAGCTTACCTACGAAGGCAAACACGTTTCGATAGCCTCGTTCGAGGGCATGAAAGAGCGCACGGTGCTTATCAGCGGGTTTTCCAAGGCTTTTGCGATGACCGGCTGGCGAGTGGGGTACGTTTGCGCGCCCAAAGACGTGATAAGGCAAATGTACAAGATCCACCAGTACACGATAATGTGCGCGCCCACGGCTTCGCAATACGCGGCTTACGAGGCGATAAAAGGCGGCTTCGAGGAAGATTTTTCGTCGGTAAGCGAAATGCGCGAAGCGTACGACAAGCGACGCAGATTCCTGGTGGCTCAATTCAATTCGATGGGGCTCGATTGCTTTACGCCGCGCGGAGCGTTTTACGTTTTCCCTTCGGTAAAAAGGTTTTATCCGACAGGCGACGAGTTCGCCGAAAAGCTGTTGTACGGCGAGTCGGTAGCCGTCGTTCCGGGCGGAGCGTTCGGAGCGGAGGGCAAGGGACACGTAAGATGTTCGTACGCTTACAGTCTCAAGTCCCTCAAAAAAGCATGTGAAAAAATACGGGCATTTACGGAAAACTTGCCCGACAACAAATAATTTTCCGCAATTTCTTATAAGATATAAAAACAGGAGTAAACTATGCCGATCAGAATTTCCGACGACCAGAAACAATTGGCCAAAGACAACCTTGACAAATACAACGCTATTTTATCCGACGCGCAGAAGGACGACAAAGTCGATCTTTCGCAGTATGTAGCCCGCGTTAAGTTCGACGGATTCGAGGAGCTCAAGAAAGAGCCCGAATACTCGGACCTCGAGGTCCTCACGGGCGAGCGCGACGCTTATCAGAACATTATTCTCAACTGCGAGACGACCAAGACCGACGCCGAATACCCGAAGATCAGTCTCGAAAAGTACGTCGAACTCGTAGTCGAACTCAGACTTTACAAAAACGTAAAACGCCGCAAAAACGTGCGCGACATCAAGACCGCGCGCGAATTCGGAGACCTCAGCGAAAACGCCGAGTACCAAATAGCCCGCGAGCAACAGGGCATTATCGAGTCGCATATCGCGGACCTTGAGAAAATGGTCGGCAACTGCGAGATAGTCCAGCCCAAGACCACGCACGACGTGGCGGATATAGGCGCGAAGATAGTTATCGAAAACGCGCGCACCAAAGCGCAGGTGGTTTTCGAGCTTGTCGGATCTTCCGAAGCGGATATCAATTCCGTTCCGCAGAAGATAAGCAACGCTTCTCCCATCGGCCGCGCGGTAAGCGGACACAAAGCCGGCGATACCGTAGTGGTCGTTCTTCCCAGAGGCAAGGAAATCTATAAAATCAGCGAAATCAAATAACTTTAAGGAAAAAATCATGGAAAACGAAAACAAGAACAGCAATCCCGAAGTTGTCGAAGACGTAGGCGAACAGATGCGTATTCGTCGCGAAAAGCTCGCCGCGCTCGAAGAAAAAGGCGAAAGCCCTTTCAAGCAGACCAAGTTCGTCCGCACTGCGTATTCGTCCGATCTTACGGACAATTACGACGAATACGAAGGCAAGGAAGTCGCGATCGCCGGAAGACTTATGTCAAAGCGTATAATGGGCAAGGCAAGTTTTGCGCATATTCTCGACGCTAAAGGACAGATCCAGTTGTACGTCAGCGTCAACGATCTCGGCGACGCTTATACGGATTTCAAGAAGTCCGATATAGGCGACGTTTACGGAGTGAAAGGCGTGGTGTTCAAGACGCGCACGGGAGAAGTTTCGGTCCATACGACTTCGCTCGTTCTTCTCGCCAAGTCGCTCAATCCGCTTCCCGAGAAGTGGCACGGGCTCAAGGACAACGACCTCAGATACCGTCAGCGTTACGTCGATCTTATCGTAAACCCTCAGGTCAAGGAAACGTTCGTCGCCCGCGCCAAGATAATAGCGGCGGTAAGAGCGCTGCTTGCGGGCAAGGGCTTTATCGAAGTCGAAACGCCCATGCTCAATACGATAGTCGGCGGAGCCAACGCAAGACCGTTTATCACGCATCACAACACGCTCGATCTCGATATGTATATGCGTATCGCGCCCGAACTGTGGCTCAAACGCCTTATCGTGGGCGGCTTTGACAAAGTGTTCGAGATAGGCAAAATGTTCCGCAACGAGGGAATGGACGTCAAGCACAACCCCGAATTTACGATGATGGAACTTTACTCGGCGTTCGACGACTATCACGATATGATGGACATTACCGAGGAGATTTTCTCGGCGGCGGCCAAGGCTGTGGGCAAGGAAGGCAAGATCACTTACGAAGGCACCGAAATAGACCTTACCACGCCGTGGCAGCGCCTTACCATGCTCGAAGCGATCAAGAAGTACGTGGGCGTGGACTACGACGGAATGACCGCCGAAGAAGCGAAAGCGGCTGCGATAAAAGCCGGCGTGGAACTAAACGGCAAGACGAGCTGGGGCGATATAGTGTACGAAACGTTCGATCAAAAGGTCGAGTGCCGGCTCATTCAGCCGACATTTATTACCGACTATCCGGTCGAAGTTTCGCCGCTTACCAAGCGCAGTAACGAAGATCCGCGCATGACTTACAGATTCGAGTTCTTTATTTACGCCCGCGAAATGGGCAACGCGTACAGCGAGCTCAACGATCCCATAGACCAGAAGGCGAGATTCGAGAGGCAAGTCGCTCTGCGCGAAAAGGGCGACGACGAGGCGCAGATGATGGACGACGATTATGTCAACGCGCTCGAGTACGGTATGCCGCCCACCGGCGGACTCGGAATAGGCATCGACCGTATGGTAATGCTGCTTACCGACAGTTCGTCGATACGCGACGTAATGCTTTTCCCGACCATGAAACCGGTCAAGAAATAAATCGCGGAGAAATAAATGGATAACAGGATCACGAAACCGAGACTTAAAAACCTATTCAAGTACGATTGGCTCAAGCTCGTCGCGCTGCTTTTGGTTTCGATTTTCGTGCCCCTTATCGGTTTTACTTTTATCACTAATCTCAAAAGCAGCGAAATAATCAGCGTGTTTATCGTATGCGACGAGCATAACGACGAAGGGCTCAAAGCGAGCGCGGAGAAGTATCTTAAGGAAAACGTGAGCAATAACATGATTTCCGAGGTACGTATCACGTATCTTAGTCCCACCGACGAAGATTACCGCACTCTTTATACCGTCAACGGCGGCAACGCCTGCACGATAATGATCTTACCCGAACTCGAAATGAAGCAGACGGGATTCAATATCGATCCGCCGCTTGTCAAAGCCGGCGATTACGACGAAAACACAACGCAGGGCATAGCGGACAAGCTGAGCGAATTCGGCGCCGCGGCGCTCAGCGATGAGATGAAAGAGTATTATTTCGACACTCCCTTGTGGCGCGAGAGAGTATTTACGTATAAGTTCGAGGGCGAAGCGAGCGAGTCCACGCGCTTTCAGCAAAAGGCTTCCGGCAACGTTTACGGGCTTCGTATCGACAACCTTAGCAGCCGATACAAATTCAAACACTACGTGCAGACGGAGGACAAGCGCGGTTATTACGTCGAGAAGGACGAGAACGGCAACGACGTTTACGAGAAAGGTTATCTCGTCATCAACGTGCCGACGCTTGCGTACAGCGTGGGTAAATGGGGTTCGAGTCCGAGCCATTACGGACATACCGAAACGTTTGCGCTCGCCGCTTATATTTTCGATTATCTGAGAGGATAGTATGCAGGGAAAGTTTATCACGATAGAAGGATGCGAAGGAGTAGGCAAGTCCACTCAGCTCAAGTTTTTGCGCGAATATTTCGAAAAAGAAGGAGTAGACGCGGTTTTTACGCGCGAGCCCGGCGGAACCGAACTTGCCGAAAAGATACGCAAAGTCATTCTTGACGCGGATAATAAGGAAATGACCGATATCACCGAACTTTTGCTTTACGCCGCGGCGCGCCGTCAGCACACCGAAGAACTTATTATTCCGGCGATAAAGGCGGGTAAAGTGGTCGTTTGCGACAGGTACGCGGATTCAACGACGGCGTATCAGGGCTACGCCAGAGGCATAGATAAAGAGATTATCCGTTCGCTCAACGAAACGGCTATGGCGGGAGTTAAGATAGACGTGACGCTCTTTCTCGATCTTTCGCCTGAAAAAGGCTTCGCGCGTAAGGGCGGAGCGGACAAGAAAGACAGGCTCGAAAACGAGAAACTGTCCTTTCACAACAAGGTTTACGAGGGCTATTGCGCGATAGCGGACGCCGATCCCGACAGAGTAAAGCGCATAGAAGCGAGCAGGACGGCGGACGAGGTTTTCGAGTCGGTCAAGCAAGTTTTGAAAGAAATAGGTATAGGCAAGTGAAGTACTACGGTCTTATCCGCAAAAACCGCGGCTTAACGCAGGTCATAGACGGCGCGGCGCGCGGGGCTATCGGCTCGGCGTATATATTTGCGTGCGAAGATCAGTCCGTTTGCGACGAGGCGACGGCGCTGTTTATCGCCGCGTTTATAGCGGGCAAAGCGGACGAAAAGACAGCCGATAAGGTACTCCGCGGCGGATATGCGGACGTCAAAACCGTCCCCGCTCCCGACAGGCGCGACGTCAAAGTCGACGACGTAAAGGCTCTTCTCGACGACGTGTATTACACGCCGATCGAACTGAGTAAGAAGTTTTACGTGGTGTCGTATGCCGATACCGCTAACGAGCAGGCGCAGAACAAACTTCTCAAGACGCTCGAAGAGCCGCCCTCTTCGTCGTGCATTATCCTCAAATGCCGGAATTTAGCGGGTATTCTTCCCACGGTCAAATCCCGTTGCGCCAAAATCGGCATATTGCCTTTCGACGAAAGCGACGTCGAGGAGTATCTGGCGGGCAAATATCCCGCGGACGAAAGATTTTATTTCGCGCTCGGCGTATCGAAGGGCTTTCCGGGTATTGCCGAAAAGGCGCTAAACGGCGGCGAAGATTACGCTTTGTTCCGCATAGTGCGCGAAACGTTCCTGTATATGAAGACGAGCAAAGACCTGCTGCATTATTCGGCGCTGTGGATAGCGGAAAGGCAAAGCATGGTCGGGCTTCTCGATTATGCGGAACTGTTTTTGAGCGATTTCGTGAAGTTTTGCAACAGGGAAGGCGAGCTTCTGACTTTGCGCTTCGCGACCAAGGATTTTATCGCGATGCAGGCGATGGGATATAATGCCGAGAGCGCGATCAAGATCCTCCCGTTTATAACCGAAAGCAAGAGAAAACTCGATTTTTACTGCAACGCTCAGGCCGTTGCCGATTGGATTTTATACAAAATATTGGAGGTCAAAACCAAATGCCAAAAGTAGTCGGAGTCAGATTCAAAAACTCCTGCCGCTCGTATTATTTCGAAGCCGGAGATCTCGAATACGAACTCAACCGCCCCGTCGTGGTCGAAACCGCGCGCGGAACGGAGATGGGATATATCTGTATACTTCCCACCGACGTGGACGAGGACAAAGTCGTCGCGCCGCTCAAGCCGGTAATGAGAATAGCGACAAAAAAAGATATCGACCAGGTGGAGAAAAACGAACGCAAACGTCCCGAAGCCATGAAGATAGCGGCGCAAAAGATCGCGGAAAGCAAACTCGATATGCGCCTTACCGATTGCGAATATACTTTCGAGGGCAACAAACTCATTATTTACTTTACCGCGGACGGAAGAGTGGATTTTCGCGAACTCGTCAAGGAACTTGCCTCGGCTTTTCACGTGCGTATCGAACTCAAGCAGATAGGCGCGCGCGACGAGTGCAAAATGCTGGGCGGCTTAGGACCGTGCGGCAGACCTTGTTGCTGCGCCAACCATATGCCGGATTACGCGCACGTGACCATCAAGATGGCGAAGAACCAAAACCTTTCGCTCAATCCCACCAAGATAAGCGGACTTTGCGGCAGACTTATGTGCTGTCTTGCGTACGAAAACGAAGTCTATACCGAGAAAAACAAAAAGATCCCGCCGCTCGGCGCTTTCGTTACCACAAAGGACGGCAGAAACGGCGTAGTCGTATCCACCGCGCCGCTTAAAGAAGCCTTTAAGCTTAAGATAACCGACGGCGACAAGGTCGATTTCGTCGACTGCACGAGCGAAGACGTAGCGTCCTTTAAGACAAAGAACAACCAGGGCAAAAAGTCCAAGGAAGACAAGGCGGAAAAGGAACTCGAAAATTTGGAATAAAAAACTTTTTCAATCGGTTTACAACGCCGTGCGGAAATGGTATAATATATTTAATCTAAAAAGTAAGGAGAGTACGAATTATGGCACATGTTATTTCTGAAGAATGCATTTCCTGCGGCGGATGCGCGGAAGTTTGCCCCGTTGAGGCTATTTCCGCAGGCGACGACAAGTACGTTATCAACCCGGACGAGTGCATCGACTGCGGCGCTTGCGCGGCACAGTGTCCCGTTGAGGCTATCTCGCCCCAGGACTGAAAAGAAAATATTACTGACGGAGAAAGCCGTTCCGCTTAACGCAAGCGGAGCGGTTTTTCTTTTGCGGCGCGGAAAACGGCTGATAAATAAGAGAAAAATAAACATAATACTTACATGAATAAAAATACCAGGTTTTTTACCGGAGTGGGCGCGTTCGTTTTGCTGTCGGTGGCGGCAAAAGCGTTGGGGCTTTTTTACCGTGTGCCGCTGTTCAATATCCTTTCGCCTTCCGGCGTGGGGCTGTATCAGCTCGCTTTTCCTTTGTATGCGGTACTGCTTACTTTATCTTCGTCGGCGCTGCCTGTCGTACTGTCGCGTAAAGTCGCTTCGGGCGAGGATGAAGAAGGCGAGAAGTACGTATCGTCCGCGCTTGTATTCGGGACGATTTTCGCTGTCGTTATGGCGGCGCTTACGGCGGGATTTTCCCCGTTTATCGCGCGGTTTTTAGGTAACGGGAACGCAGCCGAATTATTCGCCGTTATTTCTCCCGCGATAGTTTTCGTCGCCGTTTTGAGCGCCGGCAGAGGATACTTTCAGGGCAAACGCAATTTTTTGCCGAGCGGGATCAGTCTGATTATCGAGCAGTCGGTAAAACTCGTCCTCGGTATTGCCGGCGCGCTGATCGGAGTCAAGATAAGCGTAAAAGCCGGCGCGATAGGAGCGGTGGCGGGCGTTACGGCAAGCGAACTCGTCGCCGCGATTTATATTACGATAAGATACTTTAAGAGCATACGTTTTAAGTTTTCGGTGAGTATCAAGGCGTTTTTTTCGCTTGTTCCCTCGCTCTTTACCGCCTCGCTCGGTTCGCTCGTATTGCCTCTTACGATGCTCGTCGACAGCGCCATGGCGATAAATATCTTATCGAAGTTCGAGGGCGTCGAGGCGGCGACGCGCGAGTACGGGATTCTTTCCGGACAAGTTGCGTCGATAATCAATATGCCGTCCGTCGTGATAGCGGCGGTAGGCGCGTACCTCGTCCCGACCGTCGCGGCAAGGCGGAACGGCGGCGAAACGGCGGCGGCGCTTAAATTTGCCTGCGTATTCGGCTTTTCGGCGGCGTTCGCGCTTTTCTTTTTTCCGTCTTTCGTCATATCCGCGCTTTTCCCGTCGCTGTCGGCGGGCGATCTCGCTCTTTCGGCGGGACTCTTACGGCTCGGCGCCGTCAACGTGCTTCTTACCGCCTTGGTCCAGACGACTACGGCGTATCTGCACGGCAGAGGTAAATTTTTCGTGCCCGCGCTCAACCTGCTTATTGCCGGCGCGGCAAAAGTCGGCGCGTCTTTTCTGCTGCTTCCGCGGGCGGGGATATACGGAGCGATGGCGTCGAGCGTGATATGTTATTGCGTGGCGCTGCCGCTTAACGTAGTATTTGCGGTAAAAAACGGGCTCGATTTCAAGTTTTTGCCTATGCTTAAGACGGCAGGCGCGTTCGTCGTGTTCGGAGTCGTCGCCGGAGTGCTCGGCGCGGTCTTTCCGTCGTTTTGGGGGTTTGCGGTGGCGGTTATAGCCGCCGGAGCGTTGTGCGCCGGGTATTGCGCGGCGTTTTCTCTCTTGCCGCTCGGCAGGCTTGTACAAAGCGTAAAGAAAAGACTTTAAATCCGTTGATTTTTTCCGCCGTTTGATATATAATTGATTATACAATGAAAATCATATTGCAAGAGGCGAAAAAATGTTAGATCTCAAATTCGTAACCGAAAACCCCGACCTTGTCAAGAAAGCTATGGCGACGCGCAGCGGCACTTATGACGTGGATATCGTTCTTACGCTCGACAAAAAACGCAAGGAAATAATCCGCGAAGTCGAAGCGCTCAAGGCCGAAAAGAACAAAATTTCGGCTAAGGTCGCCGAGCTCAAGAGAGCAAAGCTCCCCGCCGACGATATTATCGCGCAGATGAAGGAAGACAACGAGCGTATCAAGGCGCTCGATACCACCCTCACGCAAGTCGAAGCGGATCTTCGTATGGCGATGCTTTCCATACCCAATATTCCGGACGCTTCCGTGCCGGTAGGGCCCGACGATACTCATAACGTTGAGATACGTAAGTATATGGAGCCGACGAAGTTCGATTTCGCGCCTAAGGCGCACTGGGATATAGGCAAAGACCTCGGCATTCTCGATCCCGACACCGCCGCAAAGATCACCGGCGCGAGATTCCACGTGTACAGAGGCTTGGGCGCAAGGCTCGAGCGCGCCATAACCAACTTTATGCTCGACACGCACACGGCTAACGGCTTTACCGAGATACTTCCGCCGTTTATGGTAAACCGCGCTTCCATGACCGGAACAGGTCAGCTTCCCAAGTTTGAGGAAGACGCTTACGCGGTCAAGAACACCGATTATTTCCTCGTTCCCACCGCCGAAGTGCCGGTTACCAATATGCTCCGCGACGAAGTTATCGACGCCGACAGTCTGCCGCAGTACTATTGCGCTTATACCGCTTGCTTCAGAGGCGAGGCGGGAAGCGCGGGAAGAGATACGCGCGGACTTATCCGTCAGCATCAGTTCAACAAAGTCGAACTCGTCAAGTTCTCGATGCCCGAGACCAGTTTTGACGAACTTGAGAGCCTTACGAACGAAGCGGAAATGATTTTGCAAAAACTCGGTATCCCGTACCGTGTGGTATGCCTTTGCACCGGCGACACCGGATTTTCGTCCTGCAAGACGTACGATATCGAAGTGTGGATGCC
>CACZPH010000113.1 GCA_902783025.1 uncultured Eubacteriales bacterium
CGCGCCCAACTACCTTACCAAGCTTCATTTTGCCGAAGAAGAACTGTACGACTACTATATCCGAGCGGGAAGGAGCCTTGAGGAAGAAGGCAACGAAGTAAAAGAATAAGAAAAAAAACGGTTTGGCTATGCGCCGAGCCGTTTTTTTAATTATTATTTTGTTTTATACCCAAAGAGGCAATACGTATTGCACGAAAATCTCGGCAAGCAGCACGCCGCCGCTCGCTCCGAGCGCCACGACGATAAGCGGGCGCTTAAAAAACGCCAGCACGAGCGCGACCGCCAACCCGAACGCGGCTGTGTAAATATTACCGGTAGCGAACAGCGCGGCGGGGAAAGTCATTACCGCCAGCACGGCGAACGGAATATAATGCAGGAAGGAGAGCACGTACTTGTTGCGGACGGGCTTTTTTATCAGCAAAAGCGGCAAAGCGCGCACAATATAAGTGGTAAGAGCCATTACGAGCAAATACAGCAAAAATTCGGGACGAATCGTCATAGCGCACCGTCCTTTTGCCCGCTTTGAGGCGCAGTAGTTTCGCTTTCGGGCTTTAGCGGGCGGGCAAACGCCATGATAAGCGCCGCGGCGCACGCGCAGATTATTACCCTGAATCCCGCCGGCACGACGGAGAGGAAAGGCACGAAGTAAAAGGCGCACGCAAGAGCCACCGCTATTACGATACAAACAAGCACGGACAGGTCTTCTTTTGCCGGCGGCAGAATAATGGCGATAAACATTCCGTATATAGCCACGGACAAAGCCACCGTCGCGATCTGCGGGAGAATGTTGCCCGCCACCGCGCCGAGAAGCGTGCCTACCGTCCAGCCGAGGTACGGCGTAAAAAACAGACCGAACATATATTCTTTGCTCCGCTTGTCGGGTTTGCTGACCGCGACGGCGAAAATCTCGTCGGTAACCGAAAAGGCGATCAGTGCCTTTACGGGCGTTTTTATACTCTCGTCGAGCTTTTGGGACAGCGAAACGGACATTATCGAATAGCGCAGGTTGATTATAAACTGCGTAAGTGCCATTTCGAAAAGGGTGCCGCCCCCCGCTATGATAGGCACCGCCGCGAACTGTCCTGCGGACGTGAGGTTGAGAGCGGAAACGAGC
Source organism: uncultured Eubacteriales bacterium (assembly GCA_902783025.1). Taxonomy (GTDB): domain Bacteria; phylum Bacillota; class Clostridia; order Christensenellales; family Pumilibacteraceae; genus RUG12826. The sequence continues at coordinate 1,115 of CACZPH010000113.1, forward strand.
AGGGTTTCGAGTACGCTCAGCCCCGCGCCGACCGCGAAAATGCCGAAAGCGAACGACACGGACAAATACCCCAGACAAATGGGGATACCGTCTATTATTCCTTTCGTAAAGTCTTTCGCGCGCATAGAAAAACACCTTTATAGTCACATATTATAGCACGATTTTTCGTGCTAAGCAATACGGTTTTTAATTTTTTTGGATTTTTTACGCGCCATTGTTTGACCTTGCTGGGCAAATGCTGTATAATTAACGATAACAAAGCAAGGAGAAACCCATGAAACGCAAACTTATCGTCGTATCTCACGACGCAATGGTCAAGGAAGATCTCGATCACCTGTATAAGCGCCCGGCTTTTAGGCATTTTATCGACGACGGATCGTTTATCGAGACCGTTCGTACCGTTTATCCCACCGTTACGTACCCTTGTCACGCGTCCATGATCTCCGGCTGCTATCCCGACAAAACGGGAGTTATCGCCAACGAAGTCGAATACGTCGATCCCACGCTTCGCCCCGAAGGCAATCTTCCGTGGGTGTGGGAGCGCAAGTGGAATAAGTGCAAGACGCTTATCGACGCGGCAAAGGAAGCGGGATGCACGACGGCTAACGTCTTTTGGCCGGTGCTTGCTTCCGACGAAAATATCGACTACAATATCCCCGAATACTGGCCTGTCGAGCCTTCAAGGCGGCATGACAAGGCGGAAATATACAAGGACTGGAAAAATTTCGGCGTAAAGGACGAGGTTTTCCGCGATATAATCGAGCCTAATTTCAAACTCACTCAAGGGCACGAAGGTCAACACCCTTACAGCGACGATTTCGTCCTTGCCTGCGCGTGCGATATTATCGAAAAGTATAACCCCGACGTAATGTTCGTCCACCCCGCGGGATTAGACGCGGCGCGGCACAGCAGCGGCCTTTTCGGCGCCGACCTTCCCCAAAACTTAGACCATACGTCTTACTGGATGGACAGACTCATCGAGTCTGCAAAGCGCGCGGGAACGTACGAAAACACCGATTTTGTAATGATGTCCGATCACGGTCAAATGAATATCAGCCGCTGGATCCGTCTCAACGTACTGCTCAAAAACGCCGGTTTTATCACAACCGACGGCAACAACCGCGTTACGTCTTACAAGGCGTACGCGTCGAGCGTAGGCGCGAGCTGCTATATTTATCTTGCCGACAAGACGATGAAGACTTACGACGAGGTTTATTCTTTTCTCAAGGACAAGTGCAAGGAAGGCATTTACGGCTTTTCGCAAGTGTTTACCGAGCCCGAGATCCGCGAAAAGGAACACTTGGGCGGCAACTTCGATTTCATGCTCGAAACCGACGGCATTTCGGCTTTCGGGTGGGAATTCGACGCCGATTTCGTTTCGTATATCCCCAACGCCGACGATTACCGAACGGGCAAAGCCACTCACGGCTATCTGCCCGACAAGTCGGTTCAGCCGCTTATGATCTTTTGCGGTCCGGATTTTAAGAAAGGCGTAAAGATAGACCGTCGCGATATCGTGGACTTCGCGCCCACGATAGCCAAGGTCTTCGGCTGGTCGCTCCCGGACGCGGACGGCAAACCGATCGACGAAGTAATAGAGAAACAAAATTAACAGAGAAATAGGAGAGAGAGTATGGATATTTCAGCCTACGAATGCGACGTGATAGTCATCGCCGGTCAGTCCAACGCCGAAGGCAACGGCGTAAGACCGGAAGGAGTGATCCCCGCGTACCCGCGCGATACTTACGAAGTCATTGACTCAAACCCTTCGTACCCGTATTTTGACGAAAAGTGCGGCTGCACTATGCTTAAAGTCACGCTTCCGACCGTTTGCGAAGTAAGGCAGGTGCAAGACAGAGTTCACAACGGCACTTTCCGCGCCGACTACGGCCGGTCTTTCGCCGCGGATTACATTGCCGCCGGAATGTTAGAGAAGGGCAGGAAGATCCTTCTCGTCAAGGCGGCTGTGGGCGGAACGGGTTTTTCCAATTGTCAATGGGGCGTGGATAATCCGCTGTCCGCACGCGCGGAGCAAATGATAAAGTACGCTCTCGGACTCAACGAAGGCAATAAGGTAAAGGCTATTTTGTGGCATCAGGGCGAACACGATTCGGTTTCGTCGCCTCTGTTTTCCGTAGAGGACAGGTACGACTTTTACCGTATCAAGTACGGCGAGCAGATCAGGCACCTACGCAAACTTTGCGGCGACGTGCCCGTTATATGCGGCGGCTTTGTGGACGACTGGTCGGACAGAGCGGAGCACAAAACCGCTAGCGACGCGGTCGAAAAGGCTCTTGCCGACGTGTCCGCAAGCTTAGGCAAGAGCGCCTTTGTAAGCAGCGACGGGCTTAAGTCCAACGATCAGACCGTAGGCGACGGCGATATCGTACACTTCGGATACTACTCGGTACTTAAGCTCGGCGACAGGTACTTTGCCGCGTACGAAAAGATAGTGAAGGCAAAAAAATAACGAGCGCGGCGTAGTATTTACAGCCGTTTCGCTCCGTATATATTACAAACGAAAAAGGAAAACAAAAAAACAAGTCTTTAGGAGGACAGGAAAGAATGAAGAAATTTACACTATTTTTGGCGACCGTGCTTATGTGCATAGTCAGCGTATTCGGTTTCGCGGCGTGCAGCGTCAGCATTTCGCTCGACGGAAGCGACAGCGTATCCGACTTTACCGCCGACACCAAAGAAGACAGCTTCGAACTTCTCGACGACTTCTTCGAAGAAACGCTCGACGGACTCAACGCGACCGTTACCTACAAGACCGACGGCGAACTTCAGTACACCGAGTACGTCGACGGCGAAAACAGCTATTTCGAGACAAAAGACGGCATTAAGGTTTACTGTTTTGTCAAGGACGGATTTTACTATCAGGCGACCGACGCGCAAACGACCGAAGAAGACGGCTCGGTTTACGCTCAGCGCTATTATTACACCACCGACAGCGCAAACGAAGAGCATTACGATTCCGACGCCAAGTCGTATTACGAGCAGAACCATTGCTTCTTTATGAGCGACTTTGAGTTCCTCAAAGTAATCCCCGAAGAGGGCGGAACTTTCAACGCTCACACTCATATCGAAACCAAGGATTCCAAGAGCACCGCTTCTTTCACTTTCGATTACAGCGGAGCGGCGGGCACGTCGATGGGCACGCTTAACGTCAGCGCGACATCCGAAGAAGGAAAAGTAAAACGCGTTACCATCACGAAAAACGACCTCACCGAGACGAGGAGCAGCGTTATAGTTATCGATCTCGTTTACGGAAACGCTCAGGTCGAGATCCCGGACGTTGCGGCTTGGGACAGAGAAGCGGCTGAAGAAGCGGCAAGACTCGCGGCAAACGAGACCGCTATCGAAACGCGCGACGAATTCTTCGCCGAAACTACCTCGCAGAGCAATATCGCCGTTACGGTCAAGGTAAACGACAATCCGTACTACGTAGAATCGATCGCAAACGGACTCGAAAAGATCGTGTATCCGACCTGCACCGTTTACACTTTCAGCGAAGAGACCGACGACGAAACGAATTATTATTACGTTTTTGACAGCGAAGACTCCAAGTATTATCTTCTCAACGACAACGACGTGTACGACAGCAACGTTTTCGTATACTACCACAACGGCATCAGAGTTTTCGACGAACTTGGCACGCAGGGCGCGGCGTTCGAGTGTAAGGTAGAGAACGATCAGCTTACCTTTACCGTTAAGCTCGGCGAGCAGACCCTGGCAACTCTTACCGCCGTAAGAGAAAACGGCAAAGTAGTTTCCGCCACCTGCGTCGCAAACAACGAAGACGGCACTTCCACCACGACTTACGCCTTCGAATACGGCACCGCGGTAGTCGAAAAGCCCAATATCGCCGACTACGAAGACGGCTCCTTCCACGAGCTCGATCCCGACGAAGAGTAATTCTTCCCCACAACCCAACCAAAACAAAAAACCGTGCTTATCCGGCACGGTTTTTATTTTTAAAAAAGTATTGCAAAATGCGTGAGAATATGATATAATATTTAATAGACAAATGTCAACGTCTTGGGTTGGCAATTTAACAATATGGAGGAAACCGAATGAAAAGAAAAATCGTTTCATTATTTGTGCTTATGCTTTGCGTAGTTATCGGACTGTGTTCGTTCGGTTGCGCAAGCGAGACTAAGGACGCGCCAAAAGAGACTGAACCGGAGCTGCAGTTTGCGCTCACGGCTGACGGCGCGGGGTATATCGTAGCGGGCAGAGGGACCGTGGAGGGCGGAGTTATCGAGATACCGTCTTTGTACGAAGGTTTACCCGTCACGGGTATTGCCGCAAGAGCCTTTGACAGAGACGGAGAGCTTACTTCCGTTTCGATACCCGAAGGAGTAACGGCGATAGGCGACGGGGCGTTTCATAATTGCACGGCTTTGACGTCAGTGTCGATGCCGACGTCGCTGAAGAGCATAGGTATAGGCGCGTTTGGGCTTTGCACGGCGCTCGTTTCCGTCGACGTTCCCGAAGGCGTCACGGAAATCAAGGAATTAGCCTTCGATTCGTGTTCGGCTCTGACTAATGTCGGCGTTCCGAGCAGTCTCGAAAGACTCGGAAGTGAAGTTCACAGCGCTTCGCTTTGTATCGGCGACGCGGTTTTCAGCGGATGCAAAAGCCTTGAGTACAACGAATTCGACAACGCTCTGTACTTGGGCAACGACGACAACCCTTACGTTTTGCTCATGAGAGCAAAGAGTAAAGATATCGAGTCTTGCACGATTAACGAAAATACTAAGGTCATTTACGAATACGCGTTTCAGAATTGTTCGGCGCTCAGCGGCGTAGTGATCCCCGACAGCGTAAAACAGATAGGTTATAAGGCGTTTTCGAGCAGCGGGGTAGCGAGCGTGACTATCGGAAACGGCGTAAAAGAAATACGCGACAGCGCGTTTTTGAGTTGCAAGTCGCTTACCGGCGTAGTCGTGCCCGACGGCGTGGAGATCGTAGGTAGTGGAGCCTTCGGAATGTGTTCCGCTCTTACTACGGTAAGTATCGGCAACGGCGTGCGTGAGATCGGTATTATGGCTTTCGGAGATTGCGCGGTACTGGCGAAAGTAACGTTCGGCAATGGTCTTGAAATTATCGGCGTAAGCGCGTTCTATTTGTGCCCCGCGCTTACGGAAGCGCACTTTGCCTCGACCGAAGGCTGGAGAGCGTGTCTGCCTTCGTTCTCGTTCGACGACGTAAGCGCTGATCCCATACCGCTCGATCCTTCCGCGCTCGCCTCTCCCGCTACCGCCGCGGAATATCTGAGAGAAACTTACAGGGATAGGTATTTCGTAAAGTAAACGGAGCGAAAAACGGCATACGTATCTCTCAAACGTAACGAAAAGCAAAAAACCGTGCTTGATATAAGCACGGTTTTTCAGTGTGATTTTGGTTGCGGAGTTCGGTTTATTCGCTCTTTGCGCGTTATCTTCTCAACTTTCTCGCGCCGAGTTTGTCGAGAATTTTGCCGCAGGTGTACGCGTCGTCGCAGGTAAAGCCGCAAGCGCCGTTTTCGAGCGCGCGGCGGTAGTCGTCCTCGTTTACGTTCCAGCTAAAGTACACGCACGGACGGATCCCGACTGCGCGGAAGAAGTCAAACACGCCTTTTTCCACTACGGGATCGTCGGAGCGGTAGCGTTTTCCGTTAAGGTCGAGGCGGTCGGCAAAGAGGCAAACCTCGTCGATATACAGGTACGGATCGTCCTTCTCGTAGCCGCGCATATGGAAACGCGGATAAAAGCCGTGGATCGTTATGTTGTCTTCTCTATGGCGCGTCTTAATCCACTTGCAAATGCCGGTGGAGAAAGTGATGACGGTCAGCCTGTCCTTGCCCCAAATGCCGTATTTGCGGCAGATCTCAAGCGTTTTTTCGCACGAGATATACGCAAAGTCGCCGAGTTCTTCGGGATAGTCCTTGAGTTCGAGCAGAAGTTTTACGTCGGGCCGGGTAGCCATTAGCGCGGCGAACTCCTCGAATGTGGGGACCTTTTCGCCTTTAAACTGCTCGCCGAACTTTATTCCCGCGTCGGCTTCTCTGACCTGTGCCAAAGTAAGATTGCATATCTTTCCGCTTTTGTCGGTGGTGCGGCTCAACTCGCCGTCGTGCATAACGACTATTTCGCCGTCGCTCGTCATATGAGCGTCCATTTCGATGGAGTCAACGTCGAGTTTGAGCGCCTCGCGAAAAGAAATCATCGTGTTTTCGGGGAACTTCTGACGATAGCCTCTGTGAGCGGTAAGAGTGATAGTGGTGTCCATTTTGTACTCCTTATTTTTTCCCTTTCGGGGTGTTTACAAAGTTTACTATATCTTCGTAGCAGTCCTCAAACCCGGCGCCGTACGTGCGCGGATTATCGGTAAGGAAGGTGCAACGTATCGCCTTTTTGGTGTACTCGCACGCAAAGACCGCCGATTCTTTGAGACAAAAGCCGCGCATAATTCCGCCGAAAAGTGCGGACGAGTAAATGTCGCCCGTGCCGTGAAGGTCCGTCTTTTCCTTAGCGGTGTAGTATTCGAAAACTTCGCCGTCTATAAGGCAGAATACGCCGATATTATCGCCTTTTCTCACGCCGGTAATAACGACGTTTTTCGCGCCCAAGTCCGCCATTCCGCGGCACAGCGAAAGCAAATATTCGTAGTCGTATTCGCTCTTGTATTCTCTACCGAGGATCATGCTCGCTTCGGTAACGTTCGGCGTGACGACGTCGGCGAGGGCGCACAGCGAGGCGTTGGCGCGCGCGTATTCGGCGTCGAATCCCGCGTACAGTTTTCCGTTGTCGCCCATTGCGGGGTCGATAAGAACCGTCCCGCGGTTAAAGCGGCGGATAATATCCTTGACTTGTTCGATAAGTTCCTTTGCGCCCAGATACCCGGTATATACGCCGTCGAAGTCGATTTTTTCTCTCTCCCACGCCGCCGTGATATCCGGAATATCGCGCGAGAGGTTGTCGAAACTCCAACTCTTAAAAGCCGTATGGTTAGACAGCAGCGCGGTAGGCAGCGCGCAGGTCTCTATCCCGAAGCCCGAAAGTATCGGCAAAGCGACGGTAAGAGAGCATTTGCCCACGCACGAAAAGTCCTGAATTGTAAGTATGCGTTTCATAGTGTTTCTCCTTTATTTTCGTAGCTGTAGTATAGCACCGCGCGAGGGCGTTGTCAATAGAAAATCAAAATGATTATACAATATATATTTTACGCCGCTTGCGCGCGTTTGTCAATGATAATCGCGCGTTTGCTTGCTTTTTGCGCCCGCCCGGGTGTATAATAGAAACGAGGTAAAGAGTATGCAGGTAGTATGGATAGGATTATCGTTGCTTGCGGTGGTTTTGGTCGCCGCCGCGCTCGTTTACCGTAAGAAAGATCCGCAAGAGGTAACTGAATCCATGTACTTGGAGAAAAAATCCGAACGCCCCGCGCTTACGGGCAAAAAAGTTTTGCTTATCGGCAACAGCTACGGCGACGATACCGTTCGCTACGTGCCGTATATCGCTAAAAACCTGGGCGTAAAAAATTTCGTGGTAGCAAACGTCTTTTTGGGCGGCTGTACTTTGGAAGGACACGTCGAAAACTACGAGAAAAACGCGCCCGCGTATATCTATCGCAAGGCTGACGAAAACGGCTGGGTTTTCCGCGACAAAAGTACGCTTTCTTACGCGTTAGGCGACGAGGACTGGGATCTCGTCGTATTTCAGCAAGCCTCCGGCGAAACGGCGGACTATTCCACGTATCAGCCGCACTTGAATAAACTTCTGGGCATAGTCAAGTCGCATTTAGCCGACGTCAGATTCGGTTTCGAAATGACCTGGGCGTACCCGGTTTACAGCCGCGACGAACGTTTCGCTTATTACGACAACGATCAGATGACGATGTACGAGGCTATCGCGAAAGTTATGACCGAGCATATCGAGCCGGGCTTTACTTTCGAGTTCGTCGTGCCGGTGGGAACCGCGGTGCAAAACGCCCGCGCGCTTTGCGGCGATCAGCTTTGCCGCGACGATATCCACCTTTCGGTCAAGGGCAGATATCTTGCGGGCGTAATGTTCGTTAAGGAAGTTTTCGGCGTTTCGCTCGGCGCTCTTTCCTATGCGCCGGAGGGCGTGGAGAGAGCGGACATCGACTTGTTCGTCAAGGCGGTAGAGGCGGCGTACGCCGAGCCGTACAAGGTGACGGGCGGCAAAAAGGCGGAGTAAACCGACAAACACTTAGAGTTACGAAAAACACGGGCAAAACCCGTGTTTTTGTTTGTTTTGATTTCGATTTTCTAACCTTTTGTTTTACTTACGGATCAGCGAAACGCCCTTCATTTCCTTAGGCTGGGGCAGTTTCATAAGTTCCAGAAGCGTGGGGGCAAGGTCGGCAAGAACGCCGCCTTCGCGAAGTTTTACGTCCTTGTATTCGTCGCTCACTAAGATTACGGGAACAGGGTTCGTCGTGTGCTGCGTAAAGGGCGTAACGCCGTCGTCCGCGAGCATCTGATCCGCGTTGCCGTGATCGGCGGTGACTAACGCGCTGCCGCCCATCGAAAGTATCTTGTCCGTAACGGTCTTTACGCACTCGTCAACGGTATGCACGGCTTTTACCGCCGCTTCCATAACGCCGGTATGACCTACCATGTCGCAGTTTGCGAAGTTGAGGATCATCACGTCGTACTCGCCGGTGGAGAGTTCTTCGAGCACCTTATCGGTGACTTCGTACGCGCTCATTTCGGGTTTGAGATCGTAAGTCGCGACTTTCGGCGAGGGGATAACGATTCGCGTTTCGCCTTTTACGGGCGCTTCTAACTTTGCGTTGAAGAAGAAAGTTACGTGCGCGTATTTTTCGGTTTCGGCGATATGCAGTTGCTTTAAGCCGAGCGAAGAAATGTACTGGGGAAGGGTGTTGGTTATCTCGTCGGGCGGGAAAGCCACCGCGACGTTCTTAAAAGACGAGTCGTAAACGGCGAATCCCACGTACGTGGGCGAAAGATACCCGCTCTCGCGCTCGAATCCGAGCGTAGCGCCCGTTTTTGCGTCTACGAAGGGGAAAGTCTCCTGCGAGAACATACGCGTGATCTGTCTTGCGCGGTCGGGACGGAAGTTAAAGCAAATTATGCTGTCGTTTTTCTTGATAAGAGCGATCGGCTTGCCGTTTTCGGTAAGCGCGACGGGAACGACGAATTCGTCGGTAACGCCCTTTTCGTACGAAGCCTTGACCGCGTCTTCGGCTGTGCCTTCGAAGGTTTCGCCTTTGCCGAGGGTAAGCATATCGTACGCTTTCTTTTCTCTGTCCCAGTTGTTGTCGCGGTCCATAGCGTAGTATCTGCCGCTGACGGAGGCTATTTTACCGAATTGCAGTTCGTCCATTTTGTCCTGCAATTCCCTGAGAAATCCCGCGCCCGATGTGGGAGCGACGTCGCGCCCGTCCGTAAAGGCGTGAACGTAAACCTGCTTGAGCCCCATGCGCTTTGCCATTTCGATAAGAGCGAAAAGGTGCGTAATGTGGCTGTGCACGCCGCCCGTCGACACAAGACCGAAAAGGTGCAGGTTTGTGCCCTTGTCTTTTGCCGCCTGCATTGCGCTCTTGAGCGCCGCGTTTTCGAAAAACGAGCCGTCCTCGATGTCTTTGGTTATTTTGGTAAGATCCTGATAGACTATTCTGCCCGCTCCGATATTGAGATGACCGACTTCCGAGTTGCCCATTTGTCCGTCGGGAAGTCCGACGCTCATTCCCGACGCGCCTATCTGCGTGTGCGGATATTTTGCGGCGAGCGCGGTAACGTTTTTGCTGCCGTCGGTAAATATGGCGTTGCCTTTATGCTCGGGGTTTATCCCGTAGCCGTCCATAATGATTATTGCGTAAGGTTTTTTCATAATTGCTCCTAAATTTTAGGACGGAGAGATCCCCGTCCTATTCCTTAACCGTTGAACTTAACGACTTTTTCGAAGTCTTCGGCTTTGAGCGAAGCGCCGCCGATAAGACCGCCGTCGATATCGCTCATGCTCATAAGCTCGTGCGCGTTTTTCGCGTTCATCGATCCGCCGTACTGAATGCGTACCTTATTCGCTACCGGGCGAGTAAAGAGCTTTGCGAGAGTTTTGCGGATAAACTTAATGGATTCGTTGGCTTGCTCGCTCGTAGCGGTCTTGCCCGTGCCGATAGCCCATACGGGTTCGTACGCTATTACGACTTTCTTGATGTCGTCCTGCGTAAATCCCGCGAACGCGCCCTCGATCTGAGTCTTAAGAACGGCGTTGGTCTTGCCTTCTTCTCTCTCGTCGAGCGTTTCGCCGATGCAAACGATGGGTTTAAGGTCGTTTTTGAGCGCCTGAACGGTGCGCTTGTTTACGCTTTCGTCGGTCTCGCCGAAGTATTGACGTCTCTCGCTGTGGCCGATAATAACGTATTCCGCGCCCACTTCCTTGAGCATCGCCGCGCTGATCTCGCCGGTAAACGCGCCTTTGTCCGCCCACGCGACGTTTTCCGCGCCGACCTTGATCTTGGAGCCTCTTACGGCTTTTTTGACTTTTTCGATGCAGGTGTAAGGAACGCAAACGACCACTTCGGTCTTGCCGACGTCCTTAAGACGGGGCTTGAGAGCCGTGATAAGCTCAACGGCTTCTTTTTGCGTGTTGTTCATTTTCCAGTTGCCTGCGATAATGGGTTTTCTCATTGTATATATCTCCTTGATTTTATTTGCTTTTTAGGTGGAGTATTCGCGCTCCGCAAAATATTATATAACAAAACGCCACCGTTTATCAAGCGAAAACGCGCCAAAAGATAAGATTTAGAATATTTTATACGTCCAAAAGGAAAAATTTTGGTTTAGTTCCGCCGAAAAGTTGACAACCGCATTTTTGTGTGCTAAACTATTTAGGCTATCGAGGTGTAGCGCAGTTGGTAGCGCGCAGCGTTCGGGACGCTGAAGTCGTGAGTTCGAATCTCGTCACCTCGACCAATAGAAAACCCCTGTCCTTGTGGATAGGGGGTTTTCTATTTGTGAGAGGCGCATACGCCTCTCACAAAACGCGTTGCGTTTTGTTCCTCGCGCTTCGGGCATAGCCCTCGCGGGCTTTGGCTAAAAACAGTCCACCGGACTGTTTTCTTAACGCTTCGCCCTCATCACCTCGACCACGGCGCTTGCGCTTCTCGCCGAATACTGCGTATTCTGTTCCTCGCGCTTCGGGCGGCGTTGCGCCGAGCCTGTTTCGCGGCTTGCTTTGTCGGTTTTCAAGTCGTTTGCCGCGTATTAGCATAAACGTATTATACCTTTTATACCCTTCGCGGGCTCTGGCTAAAAACAGTCCACCGGACTGTTTTCTTAACGCTTCAAATTGCTTTGCAATTTTCTCTCTCGGGCACAGCCCTTCGCGGGCTCTGGCTAAAAACAGTCCACCGGACTGTTTTTTTAACGCTTCGCCCTCGTCACCTCGACCACGGCGCTTGCGCCTCTTACAAAAAACGCTATTTGTCTATCACGACATTTTGCGTTTTTTGTGTGAAAAGGATTGAAATAATCAAAATTTTCGTGTATAATGAAAAAAACGACGAATCGATATTTGCGAATGAGGTGATTTCGTGATTTTCAATACAGTTATTGACCATTTAAGACAATGGTGCGTCAACAAAGCAGAGTATTATCTTGAAAGGTACAAAAGCTACGGCGGAATTGAATATGTCGGCTATCAGGTCGCGTATGAACTGGAATTTAAGTTGTCGACACTTATAGATAAATCATTTGAAAACGAAGAAGTTTTGCAAAAAGAAATAATGGATCTGATTGACGTTCATTATGGACCCTCCGTTATTAAACATGCAAATCGCATAGCGAAGCGCATAATTGATAAAACGAATCGGGAGTTCTGTGATTATTTGAAAAAAGTATTATCTGAGAACAATACCCTTACATCTGTCAACATTCCGTATAAGCGTGTAATTGTCGGTTCCGAAGCTGCTGCACTAAAAGACAAATTCCGTTTGATTTGGCAATATGTGAATACAGCGTATTGGTTTCCTCTTATAGAAGACGATAAACCGATCGAGATCAAAGACAAATTCTTTATAATGTTTGATCGCTTCGAATCGTATATGATGCAGATGGCTCAAATAATAGGTCTTCCGCATGAGCATATTTACAGTTACGGTGAGAGCATTTTTCGTCCGGAGCATTGCATTGAAACTTCAGAGTTGATCGAATACGGAGGCGGTGAAACGATTTATACAGACAAGAACTTTTCATGGGCGATATATTTTTCGCACGAATCCACGGTTTCGTTTGCAGGCTCAATAGTTCCGAAAGCTCAAGAATTGCTTTTGAAAGAAAAATCGCATTGGAACAAATTCGAATTGATGCAGAACGAAAAATAAAAATCTTTGAGTAAGTTTGATATATTCCGGTTTGTCGAGCTCTTATTGGTGTGTTTTAATGTTTTTAGTTCGGGCTTGTACCTGTTGATTTGGTCGAGGCGCATACGCCTCTCACAAAAAACGTAATTTTATCAAGAAAGCGCCTTACGCAAACGGGCGCTTTTTTCTCTATCGGGTTGATTTAGTCGCGACGGTGTGGTATAATGGAAACAACAA
>CACZPH010000114.1 GCA_902783025.1 uncultured Eubacteriales bacterium
CTTAAACAAGAGTTTGAGGAAAACCGGGCACAGTATGGACGAAATAACGATAAGCAGTATAACTCCGACGAGCGGATCGATGCCGACGAGAACGCCTTCTTCAAAGTAAATAAGATTTTTACCTGTGGAATACACCGCGAGCGCGACTTCGCCGCGCGCTATCATGCCGAATCCCACTATAATCGGCTCTTTTTTCTTAAATCCGCACGCCCGCGCGGAGAGCGAACAGCCGATTATTTTGCCGAGTATGCCTACCGCAACAAACGCCAACCCGAACACGAGATCAAACCAATTAAAATGCGAAAAGTCCGCGTTTATGCCGATAAAGGCGAAGAAAATGGGCGTAAAAATAATATAGCCGCTGACAAGCACTTTGCGGTCGATGTATTTCGTTTCGTGCAGGCCCGAAAGCATAAGTCCGCATACGTAAGCGCCCGTTATCGCCGCCACGCCGAAGAACCTCTCCGCGCAAAAAGCGTACAAAAAGCATACGCCGAAGGCGAAAATACCGTTGCGGCGGGTGTGCGGGGAATGAGCGCCCATCCACTTAAACAAAAGCCTTAAGGGGAAACCCACGCCGATAGCCGCCGCGAAAAAGCCGAGAGTCTTGAGAACGGTAAAGAGCGGATTGCCGCCGCCGCTGACGGAAGTAAGGATACTGAGCGCAATAATGCCGAGTACGTCGTCGATGATCGCCGCCGACAGTATTACCGTGCCTACGCGCGAAGAGAGTTTGCCGAGTTCGCGGAGCGTTTCGACCGTGATGCCGACCGACGTCGCCGTAAGGATCATTCCGACGAAAACCGCGTTGAGGACTTTGCCGTGATTGTTCCAGTCGTTACCCATAAACGCCATCGAAAGAAGCGTGCCCAGTATTATGGGAACGATTACGCCGCAAAGCGCGATGAGAGTCGCGGCAAAACCGGTTTTGCGGAGTTCTTTTACGTCGGTTTCGAGTCCCGACGAAAACAAAATGAGTATGACGCCTATCTGCGAGAATACGGACAAAACGTCCTTATCTTCCGCGCTCGGATCGATAAGACCGCGGAATTGCCAGCCGAAATTGCCGATAATCGACGAGCCGATAACGAGGCCCGCCACTACCATGCCTACGACTTGAGGCAAGCCTATTTTGCGGGCAAGCAAGCCGAACAATTTGGTGGAAATAAGAATAACGCCGAGATAGTAAACGATTTTTAACGCGCTGAACATTACTACGCCTTCTTTTTAGATTTTACACCTTATTATTGCACTTTCGCGCGAATAAGTCAAACGAATAAAGGGAAATAGTCGTATATACAAAAACGGCAGGGATCAAACCCTGTCGTTTTTGTATTATTTTACTTGATTTTCGTATTACGAATTAGCTTCGTAGGTGTACGAGATCTGCGAGAAGGTAATGTACTTGTCGGTGCCCTTGTCGGAGATGCCGGACAAGCCGAGGCAGATACTGTCTGCGGACGGATAGTAACCGCCGGTAAGATCCCATCCGAAGAACATCTTTTTCGCGTCGGAAGTATCCATATCCGCCGCTGTCGTGTACTGACCTTCCTTGCATGCTCCTCTTCCCGAACGCTTGAGCTTGATATTCTGAAGAGCGAGCTTGGTGTCGAGAACAAAGTCGGGATTCGTCTCGAATACGGGATCGGAAGAGTTTGCCATCTTGACGGTCCATACTTTCCACTGATCGCCCTCGATTTCTACCTTAAACCAAACGTTAGATACGGTCGCGTTGTTGATGGCAAGCGCAGAAAGGTTGTTGCGGTTAAAGGTGTAAGCGTTGTATTTCTCCAGGATTCCCTTGGTTGACGCGTCCGTGATCGTCGTGGCAAAATCCCAGCAAAACGTATTTCCCATCGAAAGCAACCAGTTGGAACCGAAAGTCGTAAGTCGAACGCGGTTTTTGGTTACGGGATCGTACATGACGAATCCAACGCCCGCATTGGTTGAGGTCGCGCCGTCAACCTTAGTGATAAGAGTGATCTTACCCTTGGTCCTGTCATACGGCTTGCCCGTAAAGGCTTTGAGCACGCCGGTATTCTTGTCCGTAGGAATAGTCCACGTCCAGCTCGTATCGTCGTCGGCAAGAGTTCCGATATCCGAAGCGCCGGAGTTGATATTAAGCATCAGCTTGTTGCTCAACGAATTCAATCCTTCCTCGGTGCAGTAATCCTTAAACGCGCCGGAAGATGCCGTCGAGTACGTAAAGTTACTGTACGTATAATCGTGATAGTAATTGCCGAATGATCCGCCTCCGGGACGACCGGACTGACAGAGCTTAACTGTGTACGAACGATCCGCGCTGTATACGGGAGTCGCCGAGAACACTTGATATTCGGTAGCCTTGGAAGGCTTAACGAGCATGAATACCAACGCGCCGCTGTTTACGTAAACGACGTCTACCGCGTGATCCGCGCCGTCGTTGTACGTCCATACGTCGTTTTCGCTGTCGTAAGTAGCGTTTTCGATCTCCGTATTGAGCGCCCAAGGACGATTAGCGTCGGTCCAACCCATCTTCCAATAGCCGCCGTTAGGCGCTCCGGAACTTTTAAAGCCGATTTCTTTGGACGAGTCGC
>CACZPH010000115.1 GCA_902783025.1 uncultured Eubacteriales bacterium
ACAGTATATGCCAAAACGCCGTTGTCGACGGCTTTTTGATAGTACGTCGTTGCGGTTTTGAAATCGCCGTCATCGGAATATAAATCGCCGATAGAAACGTAGTACTTCGGCTTTTTTACGGCGAGCCTCTCGTATTTTTTTATTTTATCGTTTTCTGTGCTCATATTGTCTCCTATTTTATAACGTTGCGAACGGTTTGGACGATATAAGTTTGTAATCGTCGTTGTGCGTGTGGTGCATCCGGCGGGATTCGCTCCGCGCTCTTCGATAGTTGCATTTCGCATCTGAGACGCAAGCAGTACAAGGCGCGAGGCGAAAATCAAGAGGCGCGTACTTACCGTACGCAACTCGCAGACTTGAGCCTCGGAACAAAGTAATGCGCCGCGTATCGGACGCGAAAACGCCCCGGAATGGGGCGTTGTGCGTGTGGTGCATCCGGCGGGATTCGAACCCGCAACCGTTCGCGTCGGAGGCGAAAATTCTATCCAATTGAACTACGGGTGCGCAAAAATGTTCGTCGGGGTTTATTATAGCACTTTGATTGCGTTTTTGCAAGAAAAATCACGCCTGCGCAGAATAAATCCCGGGTTAATGTTATGATTTTCGGAGAAATTTTTCGGCAAAAATCGTGTGCGGCGGCGGATTTTATATCAAAATGCTTGTAAAAAAATCGATTTTATAGTAAAATGTATGGGTAAAGGAGACAAATAGTGAGCGGACTTACCAAAAAAGCCATTATCGACGTAACGATCTCGCTTGCGGAGCGCAAGCCGTTCAATCGCATTACGGTGCGCGATATAGTGACCGAGTGCGGTATCACGCGCAACACTTTTTACTACTACTTCCGCGACATTTACGACGTGATCGATCAGGCGCTCAAGGCGCAGATAGAAAAATACGACGTCGAAGACGACGTGGAAAAGACCTTATTCGATCTGACGGCGTTCGTTGTGCGGCGCAAAAAAGTTTTCCTTAATATGTACCGCACGCTCGGCCACGACAAGTCCGGCGAATACATAATGGAAAAACTTCATACGCTGCTTACCTCGCACATTGCCGGCGTCGCAAAACAACAAGAAGTCGTTATTTCCGACGAAGACGTATACCTTATTTCGGCGTTTTACGAAGAAGCGCTGTTCGGCATTCTTTCGCGCTGGCTGACCAACACCAAAAACACCGGGCTCGAGGATATCGAGAACGCGATAAATCGCATTAAGGTCATGTTTGACGGCGAAATAGAACACACCGTCGCAAACTGCAAGAATCTTTCTGACAACGCGGAAGAGAATAAGTAAATAACATCTCGGAAACAAAAAAAATTTAGTACAAATTCGCCGCAATGCCCAAATTTAGGACACTGCGGCATTTTTGTCAATAGACAAATTTCGACATTTATTCTATAATACTTACCGCGAACACGCGCATGCGACGGCGAAAAGCACAAGCAGAATCGCAAGGAAAAGATCGAGAACGCTTAGGCTCCTCCGAGCCGTAACGACGCTGAAGATCCGGCAAAAATCGCGCACGTACCGCAAATATCATTATAGGAGAATATCAATGAACCAAGTAAAAATCATAACCGACTCGTGCAGCGACCTTACTCCGGAACTTTTCGAGAAGTACGGTATCGACTACGCCAAAATGAACACGGTGATCGAAGGGAAGGAGATCCCCGCTTCGCTGTATTGGGAATACTTCTCTCCGAAGGAGTTTTACGATATTCTTCGTTCGGGCAAAAAGGTAACGACCACGCAGGTCCCCGTCGAGGAATTCGAAAGAGTATTTGTCGAATGGCTTGACAAAAAATACGATTTGGTATATATTGGGTGTTCGTCGAAGCTTTCCGGTTCGGTCAACACCGCCTCCGTTGTGGCAAAGGAACTCGCACCGAAGTACCCCGACGCGAAAATCGTCGTAATAGACTCGAAAATCGCGTCCATGGGCGAAGGAATGCTCGCTATCGAAGCCGCCAAGCTTGCCGCCGCGGGTAAAAACGCCGACGAGATCGAGCGTGAAATAACCGCGCTTCGTTTGCGCGCGCGTCAAGGCGCGTCGGTCGACTCGCTTACTTTTCTCGCCCGCGCCGGCAGGATAAAAGCGACGAAGGCGTTTTTCGGCAACCTTCTGGGAGTAAAGCCGCTCGTAGTGTCCGACTACAACGGCGACAACGTCGCTTGCGGCAAGACCAAGGGCAGGAAAAATTCGTTCCGCATGGTGCTCGACTACGCTAAAGAACATATCCGCGACGCGCAAAACCAGACCGTTTACTTCGGCCACGCGGACTGTCCTCAGGAAGAGATAGACGAATTCAGAGCCGCGGTAGAGACGGAATTGAAGCCCAAGGACTTCTACGTGTACTCGCTCGGTCCGATCATCGGTACGTCGACCGGCCCCGGTATGTACGGCTTTTACTTCTTCGGCGACGAAAAACAGCCCGACCGAAATTAGCCTTTACCGCTCCGACTCGTACTCGAAAAAAGAATTAAAACATACCTTACGGAGAAAAACATGACAACCATACTCGACGGAAAAACATATTACGATCTCGTTGCCGCCGGCGCGGCAAACCTTAAAGTAAACGCGCAGGAAGTCAACGATCTCAACGTTTTTCCCATCCCCGACGGCGATACGGGCGATAATATGCTCCTCACCATTTCGGGAGGCGTAAAAGCCGACAACACCGAAGAAAATCTCGGCAAAGCCGCCGATAAGATATCAAGAAATATGCTCCTCTCGGCAAGAGGCAATTCGGGCGTAATACTCTCTCAATTCTTCGCCGGCATCTCGTCTTCGCTTTCGCCTCTGGAAAGCGCCGACGCGAAAGCCTTCGGCGACGCGTTCGAAAAGGGCGTGGAGCGCGCTTATCAAGCCGTTCTTACCCCCACCGAGGGCACTATTCTTACCGTTATGAAAGACGCGACGAATTTCGCCCGCGGACGCGGCGCGCAGAATATCGGCGAATTCCTCGAGTATTTCCGCGAAGAGGCGAAACGTTCGCTTCAGCGCACGCCGTCCTTGCTCGCCTGTCTTAAAGAAGCGGGCGTGGTCGACAGCGGCGGAGCCGGACTTATCTACATTATCGAAGGAATGCTCAGATGCCTTAACGGCGAAAAGATCGAGCAGGTGTCGTCCGCTCTCCCCTCCGCTCCCTCGTCGGCTATCGACGTGGATATGTTTACCGAGGACAGCGAAATGGAATTCGGCTACTGCACCGAAGTCCTTCTCAGACTTCAGAACAAAAAGTGCGATATCGCGAACTTTGACGTCAACACGGTTACCGACTATCTTCAGTCGATAGGCAATTCGGTCGTGGCGGTCAAGTCCGGTTCTATAGTCAAGATCCACGTTCACACCTTCGAGCCTTACAAGGTTTTGCAATTTTTGCAGCGCTTCGGCGAATACCTTACCGTCAAGGTCGAGAATATGTCGCTCCAGCACAACGAAACGCAGGACGTAAAAGCCGCGATAAAACAGCGCGCCAAATACGCTATGGTCGCGGTCGCGAGCGGCGACGGAATAATCGAGACGTTCCGCGAATTAGGCGCAGACTACGTAGTCGGCGGCGGGCAGAGCATGAACCCGTCGAGCGAAGATTTCATCAAGGCTTTCGACGAAGTTAACGCGGACGTCGTTTACGTACTTCCCAACAATTCCAACGTAATACTCGCGGCAAAGCAAGCCGCCGAAATGTACGACAAGTCTACCGTAATGGTAATAGAAAGCAAGACGATAGGCGACGGATACGCCGTGCTGTCCATGCTCGACTACGACTCGGACGACCCCGAAGTTATCTACGAAGAACTTTGCGACGCGATGAACGACGTAAAGACCATCGAAATATCCAAGGCAAGCCGCGACGCGACGGTAAACGGCGTTGCGGTAAAAGAAGGCGAATACATCGGCTTCGAGGGCAAGAACATATTGTTCTCTTCCTCCTCGCGCGCCGAAACGGCAAGAGGCGCCTGCGAAACGATCGACAAGGACGCGTACTCGATAATCATCGTTATCCGCGGCGCGGCGATCCCGAAGTCCGAATCCGAAGACCTCGCGGCATACCTCAGAGCCGATAATCCGCTGATCGAAGTTTACGAGATAGACGGCAAACAGGACGTTTTCGATTATATTATTATCGCCGAATAAGGAGAACCATGAACGACAGCAACGCTACGGAAAGCATCAACGGGATCCGAAACGTAAAGTTTACGTCGCAAATGAAAAAAGACTATACGATTCTTGCCCCGGATATTTTCCCGACGCATCTGCCGCTTGTAGTCGAAGTCGTCAGAATGTACGGATACAAGGTGGACGTACTCCGCTACACCGGCAAAAAAGTTATCGATACGGGGCTTGCCTACGTCCATAACGATATGTGCTACCCCGCGATCTGCTCGACGGGACAACAACTTTACGCTCTTAAATCGGGAGATTACGACCCGCACAAAGTGGCTCTGATCCAATTCCAGACGGGAGGAGGATGCAGGGCCTCTAACTATATTTGGCTGCTTCGCAAAGCTCTGCATAACATGGGCATGGATTTCGTGCCCGTTTTGTCGTTGTCTTTCAACAAAACGGAACGCTCTCCCGGCTTCAGGATCACTCCCATGATGATAGCCAAGGGGCTTATGGCGCTCGTGTACGGCGACCTGATAATGCTGCTCAAAAACCAGGTGCTTCCTTATGAGAAAAACAAAGGTGCCGTACAAAGCATAATCGACAAGTGGACTAAAACGCTTACCGAACAATTCCGCCGCAACAAAGGACTCGTCGGCGCGTCGGTCAGAAAAAATATGCGCGCCATAATCGAGGACTTCGCCGCGGTCGAAAAACTCAACGTCAAAAAAACGAAAGTCGGCGTCGTCGGCGAGATCTACGTCAAGTATTCGCCGCTCGGCAACAACGGGCTCGAAGATTTCCTGCTGAGTCAGGACTGCGAATTCATGGTGCCGGGCGTTCTCGGCTTTTTTCAATATATGTTCGACAATATGATCACCGATCACGAGTTGTACGGCACGCCGTTAAAGTCGCTGTGGGGCGCGCGCATAGGCGCGTCCATGGCGCGAAGGATCGAAAAAACAATGCTCGACGCGCTCAAGGACTATCCGCAGTTCGCGGCGCCCACGCCATTTGCCCGCATCCGCGAGTTGGGCGACAAAACATTGGGGCGCGGCGTAAAAATGGGCGAAGGGTGGCTTCTTCCCGCAGAGATTGCCGAGCTTATCGAAAAGGGCTACGACAACGTGATTTGCGCCCAGCCCTTCGGGTGTTTGCCGAATCATATCGTGGCAAAGGGCGCGGCGCGCACGATACGCGAGCTGTATCCGACGGCTAATCTCTGTCCCATCGACTACGACGCGGGAGCCAGCAAAGTCAATCAGGAAAACCGCATAAAACTCATGCTCGCGATCGCCAAGGAGAAAGAAAATGAACAGGCTCGGAATTGACGCGGGAAGCACGACCGTAAAGTGCGCGGTACTTTCGCCTTCGGGCAAAGTACTTTTTTCGGATTACCGTCGTCACAAATCGAAAATAAGCGAAACGACAGCGCAAGTTTTGTCCGAAGTCGCGGAAAAATTCCCCGGCGAAAAGATGCTTGCGTCCTTTTCCGGTTCTGCGAGCATGGAAATGGCCGGCGACGTGGGCGTGCCTTTCGTGCAGGAAGTGTACGCGACCAAAAAAGCCGTCGACGCGCTGTGTCCTCAGGCCGATACGGTCATAGAACTCGGCGGCGAAGACGCGAAAATTTTATTTTTGCGCGGCGCGCTCGAAGTGCGTATGAACGGCACTTGCGCGGGCGGAACGGGCGCTTTTATCGACCAGATGGCTAAGCTTATGGACGTGGAGAGCGATACGCTCGACTCTCTCGCCTTCGGCAGCGAAAAAATATACTCGATAGCCTCGCGGTGCGGCGTTTTCGCCAAAACCGACGTTCAGCCGCTCATAAACCAGGGCGCGCGCAAAGAAGACGTCGCGGCGAGCATTTTTTACGCGGTAGTCAACCAGACTATCGGCGGCTTGGCCCAGGGGCGCGAAGTCGGCGGCACGGTATTGTACCTCGGCGGTCCGCTCACCTTCCTCAAGTATCTGCGCCACGCCTTCGACAAAACGCTCGGCACTTCGGGCGTTTTGCCCGAAAACTCGCTTTTCTTCGTCGCTATCGGCGCGGCTCTTTCTCCGCAAAGCATGGAAGTAGACGTAAGCGAACTCGCCCGCAAAACGAAAGAATACAAAAACTCCGCCGCGGGACGCGCGTGCAAACCGCTATTTAGCAGTAAGGAAGAATACGAGCGATTCAGGATCCGTCACGCCCAAAGCGGCGACCGTATCGCAATAACCGACTCGCCCAAAGGTAAAGTTTATCTCGGTATCGACGCCGGGAGCACGACGGTCAAGGCGCTCGTCGTAGACGAGGACGGCAACGTGTGCTTTCCGATGTATACGCCCAACAGCGGCAACCCCGTCCCGATCGTCCGGGATTATCTTACCTCTCTTTACGAGCGGTTTCCGGATATTTATATAGCGGGCGCGGCGGTAACCGGGTACGGCGAAAGCATAATAAAAGCCGCCTTTAAGATAGACGAGGGCGTCGTCGAAACGATAGCCCACTACACCGCGGCGAAAAAGTTTATGCCCGAAGTCGATTTCATCATAGATATAGGCGGTCAGGACATCAAATGTTTCCGCATCAAAAACGGCGCTATCGATTCTATTTTCCTCAACGAAGCCTGTTCGAGCGGCTGCGGAAGTTTCTTGCAAACTTTCGCGGCGGTTCTCGGATACGACGAAAAGACTTTCGCCTCGCTCGCGCTTTTCGCTCCCGCGCCCATCGATCTCGGCTCGCGCTGCACGGTCTTTATGAACAGCGCGGTCAAGCAGGCGCAAAAGGACGGCGCGAATATCGAGGACATTTCCGCGGGACTCGCGGTCAGCGTCGTCAAAAACGCTCTGTACAAGGTCATTCGCTGCACCAATCCCGATCTTTTGGGAAACAATATCGTAGTGCAGGGCGGGACCTTTAACAGCGACGCGGTACTTCGGGTCTTCGAGCGCGAAACGGGCAAAGAAGTCGTGCGCCCCGCCATAGCCGGACTTATGGGCGCTTACGGCGCGGCGCTTATCGCAAAGCAAAAGTCAAAAGGCTTTTCGACGGTGCTCGGCGCCGAAGATCTGAAAACCTTTACTCACTCGGTAAAGGCTATCACGTGCCACGGATGCGAAAACCGTTGCCGTCTTACCGTCAACACCTTCGCGGGCGGCGAAAAGTATATCGCGGGTAACCGTTGCGAAAAGCCGCTCGCGCTCAAAACGCAAACGAAAAAATACGACCTTTACGAATACAAACTCTCTCTTCTGGACGCGTTCAGGAGCGAAACGGCAAGCGGATCGAAACCCGTGGTCGGTATTCCGCTCGCGCTCAATATGTACGAGCTTTTGCCTTTCTGGCATACGCTGTTTACGCGGCTCGGCTTCGACGTGATCACTTCGCCGCGATCCACGCACAAATTGTTCGTCAAAGGTCAGCACACCATTCCGTCGGATACGGTATGCTATCCCGCAAAACTCGTTCACGGACACCTCGAGGCGCTCGTCGAGAAAAACCCCGATTACATCTTCTATCCGTCCATGAGTTATAACGTCGACGAAGGCAAGGGCGTAAACCACTATAACTGCCCGGTAGTCGCGTACTACCCCGAAGTCGTCGCCGCAAACGTTCCGTCGCTCAAAAAAACGACGTTTATTCACGGCTTTATCGGTATTCACGACCGCAAGACTTTTGCGGCGCATTTTTGCTCGATGACCGAAAAATCCGGGCTGAAACTCAAGCTTGCCGACGTAAAAAAAGCGGCTAAGGACGCTTACGCGGCGTACGACGGCTTTATGAAGGCCGTGCGCGACAAAGCGGACGAATTCCTCGCCGTTGCCGAAAAAGAAGACCTGCGCGTCGTAGTGCTCGCGGGACGGCCTTATCACATCGATCCCGAAATTAACCACGGTATCGACAAGCTCGTGAGCGATCTCGGCGCGGTGGTGCTTACCGAAGACTCCGTAAGCCATAAAGTCGGTAAGTTCCCCACTTCCGTTCTCAATCAATGGACGTATCACGCGCGGCTATACGCGGCGGCGAAGTTCGTCACTACTCTCAAGCGGGCAAACCTTGTCCAGCTCGTTTCTTTCGGTTGCGGAGTGGACGCGGTGACGAGCGACGAGACCCGCGCCATACTCGAAAACGCGGGAAAACTCTACACGCAGATAAAAATAGACGAAATAACTAACCTCGGTGCGGTAAAGATCCGACTGCGTTCGTTGTTCGCGGTAATAAAATAAAGAAAAACCGTCGCGTTTACAAGATGCGACGGTTTTGTTTTTTTATTCTTCCTGCCAAACGGCATGAAAATCTTTATCTTCGTATATCGGCTCGTTTACGTCTTCCGCCCAACCCGCGAACACGTATCCGTCCTTAGTCGGCGGATCCGGCGTGCGGGTCGTCATTCCGTCGTCGACGAAATACGTCATCAATACGTCGTCTCCGTCGCAGAAGCGAACCTTGTATTTCTTTTTGCGGACGATATGCAGATTGTACAAAGTAAAGCTGTCGCCTCTGCTGACCTTGATATAGTACGTCCCGTTGACTCCGCCGGTCTTTCCTAAAACCGACTTGAACTCCCAGTCAAGAATGTCGAACGACGCGCCGTCGGACACGACAAAATCTCCGTCGAGCGATACCGAATTCTGATAAGACATTATGCGTAACGTAACGTCGTAGCCGGAAATCTCGGCGTCAGAGTAACTGTAAAGCTTCGTCTTCGACTCCATACAGCCGCCAAGAAACGCGCCGACAAAAAGAGCGAGCGCGATAAATATCGTAAAAAGCGCTTTTTTCTTCATTTTACAGCCTTCCGTCGTACGCCTGTCTTACGGCTATGGCAAACTGATCGGCGCACGAAGTGTCCTTGTATCCGCAAGTGTTGCCCTTAAGCTTACGCTCTATTTCGTCAACGCTCATGCCGTCGACGAGTTTGCTTATCGCCTTGAGGTTGCCGTTGCATCCGCCTGTAAACTTTACGTCG
Organism: uncultured Eubacteriales bacterium; assembly: GCA_902783025.1. GTDB lineage: Bacteria > Bacillota > Clostridia > Christensenellales > Pumilibacteraceae > RUG12826. Next base: position 9,066 of record CACZPH010000115.1, read on the forward strand.
TGCACCTTATCTCCTTCGAGCGAAAAGTCGATCCTGACCGAGCATACGCCGCGCGGGCGGAAAGAATATTCCATGATTTTTCTCCTTAAGTGGTTTTATGTTCCTATTATACCGCGTTCGCGCGCGGGTGTCAATAACTTTGCGGCATCCTAGAGAACTCGCGGCGCGCGGGCGATCCCGAATCGCGGCAAAAAGAAAAAATAGTTGCCGAAAACAATATACTTTATCGTAGGAAAGTGCTATTATTGATTTATGAATCTCACAAACGACGTTTCCGCCGCGCGCACGGACAAGAGAATGCGCGTCATATACGTAATAGAGGCGATGCTCGAATACTTTGTGGCGCTCGGCGTCTCGAACACGTATCTTCCTAGGCTATGCGACGAAATAGGCGTGAGCGACGCTTTCAAGCCCGTCATAATAGGCATAGGCACTATCGGATGCAGCGCGCAGCTTCTTACTCTTCTCGTATACAACAAGGCGCCTTTTAAGATATGGATCACGATCGCGCAGACGGTGGCGCATTTATTCTACGCCTCTTTGTGGTTCGTTCCCTCGCTTCGCACGCCCGAAACGGTAAAACTTATCGCCTTCGTCGCCTTTATGCTGTTTGCCACAACTCTGCAAAACGTCGTTTACGCGCCCAAAGCGGCGTGGATGATGTCTTTTGTGGACGAAGACAAACGCGGAAGATTTACGGCCGTTAAGGAAATCGTCTCGCTTATCGGCGGCATACTCTTTACGCTCGCCTTCGGTAAAGTGGCGGACGGAGACGGTGAGCAGGCTTTCGCGCTATGCGGCGTTATTACGCTCGCGTCGGGCGTTCTGCATACGATCTCGCTCGCCGTCTTGCACGAAAAACCGTACGTAAAACTCCCGCACGAAAAAGGCATTTTCAGGCGCCTTATGTCCAACAAGGCGTTCCTTAAAGTTCAGTTTCTCGGCATAATGTGGTACGCTACGATCGAATCGTTCGTGCCGCTGTTCGCCACCTACCAATACGCGGCGTACGGACTGAATATGAGCGTCTTCGCCGTGTCTGTCATCACGGCGTGCGGCAAGCTCGTGCAAGCGCTGCTTTCTCAACCGCTCGGAAGACTTGCCGACAAAACGAGCTTTTCGAAAATGCTCAACGCGTCTTTTTTCATCGAGATAGGCGCGCTTTGCTTCGCCGCGCTTGCTTTTCCTTTCTCACACGGGTACGGCGTCGCCATGTGCGCGGGATTCTGGGTGCTGTATTACGCGGGATACGCGGGTATAAACAGCGTCTTCTTCAATATCATGTTCGACTACGTGGAACCCAAGGAGCGCACGGCGGCGATAGCGCTCAGTAGCGCCGCGAGAGGCTTGTGCGCTTTCGCGGTGACCTTCGCCGTGTCGATGCTCGCTTCCCTTATTCGATCGGCGGGGATCGCTCCGGGCGGCTTCAGGGCGGACGGAGTACACGTTTTCGCGATAGCGGCTATTATCATGACCGCCTTCGCCGCGCTTTACAACCGCAACGCGATCCGCAAACTCAAGCGCGCCAAGTACTCGGCTTTCGAGCAAGAAAACGAGACAGGTGCGGACGAAAAAGAACAATACGTATGCTCCGAAACCGATTTTCCGGAAACGTCCGTAAACGAAGAAAAAGACGAGGGAGAAAACCCCGGCGGACAAAAAACCGTCCCGTAAAGAGCGGCGAAAAGTTTGTTTTCTCTCGTACTTTGTTCGGCGTTGCGTCAAAACGCGCGGACGATTGAGTTTACGCCTCAGCAAAAACGCAAAACGCGAAAAAAAGCAAGTTTTTTGACAAAAAAACAATATACTTTATCACTGGAAGGTGCTATTATTGATATATGAATTCCGTCAGCGTTGTTTCCACCGCACGCATGGACAAAAAAATGCGCGTCATTTACACAATAGAAGCTATGCTCGAGTACTTTGTGGCGCTCAGCGTTTCGAATACGTACCTGCCGAAGCTTTGCGATATTATAGGCGTAAGCGACACTTTCAAGCCTATCATAGTAGGCATCGGCACAATAGGAAGCAGTATGCAGCTTCTGACCCTTCTCGTATACGACAAAGCGCCTTTTAAGATATGGATCACGATCGCCCAGACGATAGCGCATTTATTCTACGCCTCTTTGTGGTTCGTGCCCTCGCTTCGCACGCCCGAAACGGTAAAAATAATACTGTTCGTGACTTGCGTGCTCTTCGCCACCGCTCTGCAGAACGTCGTTTACGCGCCCAAAGCGGCGTGGATGATGACTTTCGTCGACGAAGACAAGCGCGGAAAGTTTACGTCGGTAAAAGAGATCGTGTCGCTTATCGGCGGCATACTCTTTACCCTCGCCTTCGGCAAAGTGGCGGACGGCAATACCGAGCAGGCTTTCGCGCTATGCGGACTTATTTCTCTCTCGTCGGGGCTTCTGCATACGATCTCTCTCGCCGTCTCGCACGAAAAGCCCTACCGGAAAGTTCCGCACGAAAAAGGCATCGTTGGGCGCCTCGTAGGCAATAAAGCGTTCCTCAAAGTTCAGCTTCTCGGCATAATGTGGTACGCCACGATCGACTCGTTTATACCGCTGTTCGCCACTTACCAGTACGCGACGTACGGCCTCAGTATGAGCACTTTCGTAGTGTCGATCATTACCGCAAGCAGTTCGCTGGTACGCGCGCTGCTTTCTCAACCGCTCGGAAGGCTCGCCGACAAAACGAGTTTTTCGAAAATGCTCAACGTGTGCTTCTTTATCGAAATAGGCGCGCTTTGCAGCGCGGCGATCGCCTTCCCTGTTTCGGAGTGGTACAGCGTGGCTACGTGCGCGGGATTCTGGGTGCTGTATCATGCCGGATACGCCGGGATCAACAGCGTATTTTTCAATATAATGTTCGACTACGTGGAGCCCAAGGAACGCACGGCGGCGATAGCGCTCAGCTGCGCGGCAAGGGGACTGGGCGCTTTCGCGGCGACCTTCGCCGTGTCGATGCTGGCGTCCTTTATCCGCTCGGCGGGGCTGACCGTAGGCGGTCTTAAGATAGACGGAATACATATTTTCGCGCTCGTCGCGATACTCATGACCGTCTGCACCATGCTCTACAACCGTAACGTTATACGCAAGTTAAAGCGCGCCAAGTATTCCGCCTTCGATCAGGAAAGCGAAACAGACGCGGACGAAAAACCGCAATACGTACGCTCCGAAGCCGATTCCGACGCAAGCGGCGACTACGATAACGCGACCGGCAAAGAACCGATAAACGAGAGCGGAAGCGGACAAAAAACCGCCCCGTAAGGAGCGGCGGAAAGTTTACTCTTGCTTGTACTTATTCGGCGTTACGCCGAAACGCGTGCGGAACAGCCTTATGTAATTGGAATAGTCCGAAAACCCCGCCTGCTGACAAGCCGCGCTCACGCTGGCGCCTTCCTTGAGCAGTACGCGCGAATACGCGAGACGTTTGGTCTGAAGGTACATTTGGGGCGACGTGTGCAGATATTCGCGGAACATTCTGCACAGCGTGCTGTGGCTTACGTAATACTTCTCCGCAAGCGACTCGACCGACTCTATCGTGCGGAAATTCTCGTTGACGTCGCCGAGTATCTTAAGAAGAACTTCCGGCGCCGCGGGCAAAGGTTCAGCGGACTTGGCTGACGAAGAAAGAATGTCCAAAACGCGCGTAAGGAGCGAAAACTCGTGGAGTTTTTTGCCTTCTTTGTGCGCCTCGAAGGCCTGCTTGACCGCCTGGATAAGTTCTTCCTTGTCTTTGCTCGGCGGGGATATCAGGTTGTCGGAGCCGAAGTCGTGATTACACAGCGCCGACACGAAAAAATCCGACGCGTCGAACCACAAACAAGCGTGGCGGTGCCTGGACGGCGAATTGAGGATACAGTTGTGTATTTCGTTGGGTTTGCTTATCACGGCGTCGCCCGGAAAAAGCGCGTAAACGTTGTTTTCCACCATAAAAGACGCGTCGCCCTCGATAAGCAGGTACACTTCGAGCACGTCGTGGATATGCGGCGGGAAAACGCGCGACGGATACACTTCGTCCGCGTCGGAAAGATAGTATCTTACCTCGAAATTCGCGGCGGCGGGCAGCTTGAAAACCATACTTTCGTCACTCATATTCTAAAACTCCGTTTGTGATAAATTTTACCACATACGAAAACAAAAAGCAATAAAAATATTCAAAAAGGAGAAAGAAAATGAATATTACGGTAGACTTCGGCGCGCCGGTAGGCAAAATAAAACCGATGCACTGCGTAAATAACGGCCCCACCAAGCCGCGCAAGGACCAGACGAAAGGCAATTTCAAAGAGTTCGCGCGTTTGCGTATCCCGTACGCCCGCACGCACGACTCGTCTTTTTGCGCCTCTTACGGCGGCGAACACACGATAGATATCAACGCCGTTTTCCCGAATTTCGACGCGGACGAGCAGGACGAGAAGAATTACGACTTTTTCTATACGGACGAGTATTGCAAGACGATAACGCAAGCGGGAACGAAAGTCTTTTTCCGTCTCGGGCAAAAAATCGAACACGGCCTCAAAAAGTACGGCGCAAACCCGCCCGCCGACAATCTCAAATGGGCTAAAATCTGCGAAAAAATAATAATGCATCTCAACTACGGCTGGGCAAACGGTCATAAATTCGGCATAGAATACTGGGAGATATGGAACGAACCCGATCTCGATCCCGACGTATGCGAAAGCCACCGCACCTGGAACGGCACGCAGGCTCGGTTTTACGATCTCTTCGAGACGGCGGCAAAGTACCTCAAATCGAAATTCCCCGATCTCAAGATAGGCGGACCGGCTTTTGCGGGAAACGGCGAAAGAATAGAAGCGTGCCTTGCCGAAATGAGCAAACGCAAAGTGCCTCTCGACTTCGTTTCGTGGCATATTTACGCCACCGATCCTTACAAAATCGCCCGCCGCGAAAACGAAATGCGCGAGCGCATGAACAAGTACGGCTACGACAAAGCGGAGAGCATTTGCGACGAGTGGAACTACGTCAAGGGCTGGTCGGACGACTGGCTGTATTCGCTTCGCGCCGAAAGCTCATACAAGGGCGCGGCGTTCGTGGCTCAGACGATGAGCGTCGTACAAGACTGCTCGACGGATATGCTGATGTACTACGACGCGCGAATCAACACCGCGATGAACGGACTGTTCGACTTGTACAACAGCCGTCCGCAAAAGCCTTACTACGCTCTCCTTTACTGGTCGGTCCTCTACGAACTCGGCGGTCAATACGCGGCTTATAGCGAGAACGCGGAGGTTTCCGTCACGGCGGCAAAAGACGAAAACGGCAACGCCGCCTTGCTCGTTACCCGCTACTCGGAAGACAACAACAAAACTTCTTCCCTGACAGTCGACTTCCGCCTCGGCGGCCTCGAGCCAAAACGCGGCAAAGTCTTCGTGACCGACGAGATACGCACCAACTGCTACAACGAAAACGTGGACTCCGACTCCTTTTCGCTCGCCTTAGAGCCGAATTCCGTTACTCTCATTACTTTCGGCGATATAGAATTCTGACGGTTAGCCGTCGGTATTTCGCCGACTGTATTACCGATACTTAACAAAACCGTTCGCTGATGTGCGAACGGTTTTTGCGTATACGTATTGGGTTTTTTATTCTTCGGACGCGTCGATCTGCTTTTCCCACGCAAATTGCCCGAGCGTGAAGTTTGTAAGAAAAGCGGCGTTTTGTTCGGCGTCGTCGGTGACGGTCACGAGCATACCGCCTGCCATCCACGCGCCGGGTTCCATATACGCGGCGGCAAGATCCGCGCACCCGAAAAAGGCCTGCGCGCCGATACGAACGACGGACGAGGGGATCGTAACGGAGCCGAGCGACGAGCAGCGGCCGAACGCGAAACCGCCTATCTCTTCGACAGCGTCGGTAATTATCACGCCGGTAAGCGCCGCGCAGTCTTGCAAAAGACCCGCGGGAACGGCTGTCAGACCGCCGCCGAAGGCAAATTGCGTAAGAGAGGCGCACCCGCAAAAGGCCGCCAGCCCGAGGCTCGTTACGGAATCCGGAATAATCGCTTCGATAAGACCGCTGTACGCAAAGGCGCTCTCGCCTATCGTCGAAACGCCGTCGAGGATTATGCTCTTTAGCGCGAAACAATCGTAAAACGCTCTCTTTTCTATCTCTTCGGTATTGTCCGAAAGCGCGACGGAACGGAGTTTCAGACAGTCCTCGAACGCGCTCTCGCCTATCTTGCTCAGGTTTTTGCCCGCCTTAAACGTCGTAAGAGACGCACACCCGAAAAAGGCCCGCGCCCGCACTTCTTCGATCTTGTCCGGAAGCGCGACGGAAACTACCGACGAATTTGAAAAAAGGTTTGACGGTATGACGGTTACGTTTTCGCCAAATGTTACCGTACGCAATTTTTTGCTGAAATAAAATACGTTTTCGGCTGCGGAAAAAACGGACAAACCGTTGAAGTTTATCGTAACGGAAGACAGTTCCGTGCAAAAAGCGAAAGCGCCGTCGCCGATCGCGGTAACGCTTTCGGGAAGCGTTATGCGCTCTATTCCGCTATCCGAAAAAGCGGAAGCGCCTATCTCTTCGACGGAAGGCGGCAGGATAATCGTCCTGAGCGACGCCGCGCCGGAAAAAGCCGACTTGCCGATTTTCGTAAGGCCCGTCGGCAAAACCACGGCGGAGAGAGACTCGCACCCGCAAAAAGCGAAAGACGGCATCTCGTCAAGCTCTCCCGTAAAAACCGCGGACACCAGATCGTCGCATGCCGAAAAGGCGTCGGTCCCTATTTCGGTCACAGAGGCGGGGATCACGACAGCCGTCAGCGCCTTACAGCCCGAAAAAGCCGCTTTGCCTATGCTCGTAAGCGTTTCGGGGAGCGTTATGTATTTAAGCCCCGCGCAGTTTTCGAAGGCCCGCGCGGAAATTTCGGTCCCGCCTTCTATAACCACTCTCTCCAGCGTTTCGGGGATCCGCGACGGCGAAAACAGTTCCTCCATCGCGCAAGGCTTCTCCTTCTCCGTGCCCGTATACGGCAGGGTAAGGCTTTTCAGCGCGCCGCATTCGGCGAACGTTCCGCTCTCTATGCGCGTTACGAACGACGGCACGACAAGCGAAGTCGCAAAAGCGTCCTTTACGCCGCTGATCGTTACGTCGCCGCCCGCCACAGTATAATCAAACGGCTCGAGCGCGGTATAATCGCGGTCGAACTTGGCGAAAACGCGCACGTTGCCGCTTATTTTTTCGCCCGGCTCAAACGGCTCGAGCCACACTCCTTCGTCAAAGAACCACCCGTCAAACACGTAGTCGCGTTTTTCGGGAATCGCGGCGGGCGCGGCCGCTTCGCCGCCGACGGCTTCGACGGAAGCGAAAAGTTCCCCGTCCGCGTAAAAATTCGCTTTATATCGCGCGGGAGCGCACGCAAAAATCAGCGCCGTTATTGTAAGCGCCGCAAAAAACAAGCTGAATTTTACTATTCTTTTTATCATTTTTCCGTCAAAGCCCGTTATTTGAGTATATTATACCAAAGTCGCGGGCGTTTGTATAGAGATTTTTCGACTTTTTTATTCCGTTTTTTCTCTTTTGCTACTTTTTGCGTTCCTCCCCCCCGCCGCCGCGGAACAATCATTGACTAATGCGCGCGGAATGCTCTATAATATACTCGTAAGGATTTTTTCCGATTCCGCCGATTTTTTTACAATGTAAAATTTTAGGAATTTCAAGGCAATAATCGGTAGGAAAACCGGCGACTTAAGATGATATAATATCATTAAATAAACTATCTTACCGTGAGGTCGATATGAAAGAAGTTTTGGAAACAAGGGAAATAGGCGGCTACGACGTAGCCGTATGCGGCGGCGGTATCGCCGGAATCGCGGCGGCGCTCGCGGCGGCAAGACACAACGCCAGAGTTTTGCTTATCGAAAAGCAATATTTGCTCGGCGGCTTGGCTACGTCCGGACTCGTTACTTTTTATCTCCCGCTCTGCGACGGAATGGGGCGGCAGGTAAGTTTCGGCATAGCCGAAGAGTTGCTTCGTCTTTCGGTAAAGGACGGCGCGGAAAACCCGGTGCCTCGGAATTGGTTTTACGGCGAGGGCGGCAAAACCGAAAAGGACAAAAGATTCGAGACGAGTTTTAACGCGCAGGTTTTCGCCGTGCTGTGCGAAAAACTGCTTCTCGGCGCGGGCGTGGACGTACTCTACGGCGATTCGGTCGTGGGCGCGAAGACAAACGCGGGCAAACTCACGCACGTGATAGTCGAGGGCAAGAGCGGGCGCAGGGCGTACGCGGTAAAATCCGCCGTCGACGCTACGGGCGACTGCGACCTGGCAAACCTAGCGGGCGCGAAAACAAATACTTACGAGCAAGGCAACGTTCTCGCGGCGTGGTACTACTTCGCGGGAAAAGACGGCTACAAGCTCAAATGCCTCGGCTCCGCCGAAAAGCCCAAAGCCGAGCAGGAAGAGGGCTACAAGCTCAATATGCTGGTAAACAAACGCTTTAAGGGCGTTACGAGCGAAGAGTTGAGCGAAATGACGGTTCTCTCGCACGACGCTTCGTACAATGACTGGAAAGCGAAACGCGAAAACGACGACTCGCTCTGGCCGGTCACCTTCGCGACGATCCCGCTCGTACGTATGACGCGAAAGCTCGTAGGCGAACGCGAAATGAAAAACGCGGACGACAAAGTTTATATGCCCGATTCGGTAGGCATGGTTTCCAACTGGAAAACGCGCGGACCGGTGTACGAAGTTCCCTTCGGCTCGCTCTACTCCAAATCGCTCAAAAACGTCGCGGTAGCCGGCAGGTGCGTGAGCTGCACCGAGCAAATGTGGGACGTAATGCGCGTAATACCGTGCTGCGCCGTAACAGGTCAGGCGGCGGGCACGGCGGCGGCTATGAGCGACGACTTCGGCTCGCTCGATATTTCCGCGCTCCAAAGCGCACTCAAGCGCGACGGCGTCGTCCTTCACGAAAAAGATCTGTAAAACCGTTTTGCGGCCAAAGCGTAAAAGTATCGTTATTGTTTAGGGAATATTAAAGGATATAGAATTGTAAATGTTTGACAGGCTGTTAGAAAACCAGGCCATTATGGCAATTTTTATCTTTGGGTGTTTTTTACTTTTTATTTCCCTTGTAGAAGTAATTATTTTAGGGAGAAAAGCGTTTAATCACGTTATTGCGGATAACGAAACGGCATGGCCGTTTTCGGTAATGAAGATAGTTATTTTTTGCCAGTTGGGTTGGGCTCTTTTTCTTGTTTTAGGAGCGCCGGTTTTGACACCCAAAACCGACTGGGGCGATTTTATTAGTGTAATTGTTTATGGCCCATCATACCATTTAATGTGTCTGTTCTTGATGCTGACCTTGGCGAATTTTAACGTAAAATTTTATGAGGATCACGCTATTTACACCAATTTATTTAACGTAAAAAAGAGATTTGATTACGGAGAATACGTCGTAAAGGAGTATAGCGCGACAGTCAGGATATTGAAACCGTATAAAAACAAAAAAGGCAAACAAAAATACCGCCTGAAAGTAAACATCTCTTACTTTTGCATTAACTCTCTGGACTTTTACCCCGTGTATGTAGAATGGGAAAGTCGGCAAGAAGCCGCGCAAAAAAAGCAATCGGCGCCCGAATCCGAGTCAGAATCCCAATAATACTTTCTCAAAGTAAGCGAAAAGCCTCTTGCTAAAGAAAGCAGGAGGCTTTTTTGTGTTTGTTTTCCTTTTCGTAGGGACGTTGTTATTCCGCTAAGTCGTCTCCTCCCTCGGCTTTGCCCGACGTTATCTCTACGCTCTCGCTCTTACCGCAGATAAGCGGCAAAAATTTAAGTTCCGCGAAGCACAGCAGCGCGACGGAAATCGCTATAACGAAGAAAACGTTTATTGCCTCTCCGCCGCCGAAGACGCAGATCAGTATTTCGGCAAGCACGGCGGCAAAGACCGCGGCGATACCGAGTTTCTCGTTTTTGACGAAGAAAGCGACGAGAATGACCGCTCCGCACGCGCCGAGCAGCAGGAAGTTCATCCACAAACCGGCGCCGACCGTCCAGTTGTTGGCGATAAGTACGATAATATACACGATCGACGTAAGCGCTTGGACGAGCGGCACTATCGAGGCGAGAATATATTCGAATTTGCCGTCAAAAGACTTTTTGCCGAACACGGAAAGCAAAAACATTACCGAAAATATTCCCAGTCCCGCGGCGGAAGCGAGCATCAGAAGCCCGCTGAAAACGAAGAAAAAGTTGATCCCGCCGTTGTTGTTGCCGTTGATATAAGTAAAGTTAAGCACGCCGATCACGAAAGCGAATATCGCCGCGACCAAAAACGCGACCATTTCGGTTATTTTGATAATTCTTACGATTTTTTCTTTTCCCATTATTTTTACCTCTTTTCCCAAAAAGGGTATCGTTAGTAATAATATACACTACGAAGACGGCAGATGTCAATACAAAAGCGCTGAAAGCCGCCGTTTTTTTATCTTTTTCGCTGTATTTTGCCGTTATTGCCCGTAAAAGAATTCCCGCGCGGAGGCGGAGAAAACATTACTTAAGATTCGCGCTCGCGACTACGTCGACGCCTGTCGAGCAAATATTCCTGACTATCACGTCGCCTACCTTTACGGGCCTATTTACCGTAACGGACTTAAGACTCTTTACGCACTCGGCTATCTTCTCTTTCGGTACCGGTACGGCGCTGCGCACGGCGAGCAAAGGCGAGGCAAAGCCCTCGGTCCTTACGGTGGTGGTAAGAATCCGAACGGGGTGCGCGTACTCCGCCTTGGCGTAAGTAAGCCCGCGCGGACACGAATATCCGGATATTTGTTTCGCTTCCTTTTCGTCGCCCGTTACCAGTATTTCACAGCCCATGGGGCAAACGGTACAAGTGATTTTTTTCTCCATATTACGCCTCCTTCGCCTCTACGCTCACGTCGCCGACGACTTGCGCGGTATCTATCGTAAGGTGTTCCATTTCGCCGGGGCTTACGCGCTTTACCTTACGCTCGGCGAGAACTTTTCCGCCGCTCGAGGCGCGCAAAACGGTCGCTTTGCCGGGAGCAAGAACGCGGAAGTACAGAGTGACTTTTTCGCTCTCTTCACTCTTTGCGATAAGGTGCGGACATACGTATCTTACTCCTTCTCCGGCATTGCACCCGACGGTCTTTTCCGCTTCGGGAAGAAGTCCGAGCGCGTAAAGCGCGGCGTTTTTGCCCGCTACGGCGCTCTCCAGCGAAACGTTGTCGGCAAGGTCGTTGACGTGGACGACGTTACCGGCGGCGAAAAGCGACGGAACGGAAGTCTGCTTAATTGATTTACGACGGGACCGTTGGTCACGGGGCACATTTTTACGCCCGCGCCCTTGCTCAGTTCGTTTTCCGGCAAAAGTCCTACCGAAAGCAGCAGCGTGTCGCACGGGAAAAACTCTTCGGTTTCGCTTATCGGGCGTTTGTTTTCGTCGACGGCTGCGACGTAAACGCCCTCCACGCGCTCTTTGCCGACTATTCTCGTTACGGTATGGCTAAGCAAAAGCGGAATACCGAAGTCGTCGAGACACTGCACTCTGTTGCGGGTAAGCCCGGCAAGGTACGGCATAATCTCGACTACCGCTTTTACTTGCGCTCCCTCTAAGGTAAGGCGGCGCGCCATAATCATACCTATATCGCCGCTTCCTAAGATTACGACTTGTTTACCCACCATGAGATTTTGGCGGTTTATGAGCCTTTGCGCCGCGCCGGCGGTAAAAATTCCCGCGGGGCGCGTTCCGGGGATGCGGATATTGCCGCGCGTGCGCTCTCTGCAACCCATCGCCAAAACCGCGCTCTTATACTCCACTCTCACGAGCCCTTCGGTAGTCGAGCAAAGCAAAGCGCTCTTTCCCACTTCGAGGACCATGGCGTCGAGAAGTTTGTCCACTCCCGCCGCGAGCGCTTTTTCTTCGAATCTCGCCGCGTACTCCGGCCCGGTAAGCTCTTCTTTAAAGTACGTAAGCCCGAATCCGGGATGAATGCACTGCTGAAGTATTCCCCCTAGCGCCGTATCGCGCTCGACTATTATTACCCTTTGAGCGCCGTTTTCCTTTGCCGTTTGCGCCGCCGCAAGCCCCGCGGGGCCGCCGCCTATTACCGCTACGTCATAACTCAATACTTTCATAACTTTCTCCTCACTTTACCCTGCCGGTCACCAAATACGAACCTTTTTGGTTTTTGAGCACTTCTTCGGCGGGAACGCCCAGTTCGCGCGCGAGTATCTCTATTACCTTGGGACGGCAAAAACCTCCGTGGCATCTGCCCATACCCGCGCGAAGACGGCGTTTGATCGCGTCGATCGAGCGTGCGGGGATAGGACGACGGATAGCCTCGACTATCTCGCCTTCGGTTATCGTTTCGCACCTGCAAATTACTCTGCCGTAAAGCGGGTTTTGCCTTATGAGTTCTTCTTTTTGCTCGTCGTTTGCTTTATGAAACGACGGAATGCCTTTTCTCGTCGCGATAAAATCCGTCTTATACTCTGCGGGCATACCCATCCTGATAAGCGTCTGCGTCACATATACGCCGAGCGCCGCCGAAGCGGTAAGCCCGGTAGAGCGCACGCCCGAAAGGTTTACGTAGCCGTAAAGATCGTCGTAAACGTCGACGTGCAAGCCTTCGGGGTTGCGGTTGGGCCTTAAGCCGCAGTACTGCGTTATGGTGTCGTTAAGCCTTACGCCGGGGATAAGTTTCCTTACGTCCGCGGCTATCGAATCGAGCCCTTCCGCCGTGGTGGACTTGTCCGTTTTGTCGTCAAGGTCTTCCGCCGTGGGCCCTACGAGCATATTGCCGTGAACGGTGGGACACATCAGCTTGCCTTTGGTCAGCTTGGTTGGAATAGGCAAAACGATATGGTTTACCTTTACCGAAGTGTTTTTGTCCAGAATATAGAACTGACCTTTGCGCGGGTTGACGTAATAGTCGTTTTTGCCTACGTACGAGGCTATCTCGTCACAGTAAAGCCCCGCCGCGTTGACTACGTAATCGCACTCGATATCTCCCGCGTCGGTCTTGACCCCCGTTATTTTGCCGCCCGCCGTCGTAATATCTACGACCTTAGTCGAAAGCAGGAAGTTTACGCCGTTTTGCTGTGCGTTTTCGGCGTAAGCGACTACGAGAAGGAACGGATCGATTATCGACTCGCGCGGAATATACAAGCCGCCTTTTACTTCGGGATTGAGGTTAGGTTCGATTGCAAGCAACTGTTCGCCGGTAAGGTATTCGACGTCGTAAACGCGGTTATCGAACGCCTTTTCTTTGAGGAAAGGCAACTTTTCGAACTGCTCGTCGGTAAAGGCGGGAAGTATCGCGCCTATACGCGAAAAAGGCACGTCGAGATCGCGCGAAATGCGGTCGTACATCGGGTTGGCCGCGACGACGAGCCGGGATTCGAGCGTGCCGGGCGAAGCGTCGTAACCGGTGTGAATAATGGCGCTGTTGGACTTGGACGCGTCGCCGCCCACGTCTTCGTTTTTGTCTACGACTACGACGGACAGCTTGAGCTTAGACAGTTCCCGGGCTACGGCGCAGCCTACCGCGCCCGCCCCGATAACCACTACGTCTGTTTTCATAGAATTAACTCCTTGGCTTGATTTGCTGTAATTATTCTAACACTTCGGCAAAATCTTGTCAACACTTGCTAATAACTTTGTCATTTTAAGGCAAAATAAAATTCTCTCGCAAAGAGAGAATTTCTTTCAGACAATAATTATCTTTACGCCGGCTTTTTCGATTTCTTTCAATACGGCTTTGGGCGTTTCGGAGTCGGTAACGAGCGCGTAAAGAGAGGAGAGCGGACAAACGTTGCACACAGCGCGCACTCCGAACTTGGAGTGATCGGCAAGCACGACGACTTTTCGGGCGTTGTTTATAACTTTGGCGCGGATGCCCGCTTCGTCGACCACGTAGTCGGTTATCCCCGCCGCCGTTACGCCGCCCGCGCCGATAAACGCGACGTCAAAATTGAACCTGTCGAGGTTTTCGCTCGTGAGCGCGCCGTACAGCGACAATTCTCCGCCGCGTATTTCTCCGCCCGGCAAAACGACCTTTAAGCCGTTTTCGGCAAGCGCCGCCGCCGTGCGCAAAGCCGTGGTAAACGCGGTAATTTTGCTGTCGCGCTTGATAAGAGCCGCAAGAGCCAGAACGGTGGTCCCGAGATCGAAAAACACCGCCGCGCCGTTCGGTACGAGTTCCGTCGCCCCGGCGGCTATCGCGCGCTTGACTTCGGCGTTTTCCTGCTCGCGGCTCGAATAACTCGGTTCCGTATTGAACAGTTGTTTTTTCGCCGCTCCGCCGTACACCCGTTCGATAGCGCCGGCTTTTTGCAAAAAAGCAAGGTCGCGGCGCACCGTTTCTATGGACACGTTAAAACGCGCGGTCATCTCGTCGTTGGACAAAAACCCGCGTAAATTGACGAGTCTGACTATTTCGTTTCTTCTCTCCTGATTCATGGTTTCTCCTTATCCGGCACGTACGCGCAAAGCGCCTTGACGGCGCCGCTGATACAAAACTTCTCCCCGGCAGGCACGAAAAACGAATCTCCGCGCGATATCTTTTCGCCGTTGAGCGTTCCTTCGCCTTCTACCGCGGTAACGCAGCAAAACGACCGCTCAAACTTATATTCTTCGCCGCTTTTTGCCACAAAACAAGCAAAATATTTGCTCCTTGCGTATTCTTCGCCCTCTTTCGGGTGAAAGCGGTTGGCGCAAAGATCGAACGCGCCGTGCGACATTGCGGAAAGAGCCTTATCAATGTGCAGTTCGCGCTTTTTGCCGTCCGCGCCTACCCTGTCGTAGTCGTAAAGGCGGTACGTAACGTCGCTGCTTTGCTGTATCTCGCAGATAAGACAGCCTTTGCCTATCGCGTGCGGCACTCCCGCCGGCACGAAAAACGCGTCGCCCGCGGCTACCGGCACAAAACTAAGAAGCGACAAAACGCTCCCGTTCCTCACCGCGGCGGCGATCTCTTCTTCCGTGCAGTCGCGCTTAAGTCCTAGGTATATGCCCGCGCCCGCCCTTGCTTCGACAACGTACCAGCATTCGGTCTTGCCGAGCGAATTTTCGTGTGCGCGCGCATATTCGTCGTCCGGGTGGACCTGAACGGACAGATCGAGCGCCGCGTCGATAAACTTGACGAGCATGGGGAAAAAGCCCAAGTCGCTTACCGCTCCGCCCGTTTGCTCCGAGCCGAGCGCGCTGAGCGGCAACGTGCCGACAAAAGACTCTTTGCCCTTTATCGCCGAGAGTTCCCACGACTCGGCGAGCGGCGAAAAAGATGGGGTTTTGCCGTAGTTTTCGACAAGCTTGTCGCCGCCCCAGAGCGCGGACTTATAGTAAGGAAAAAGACGAGTGATATTCATAGACATATTTTACCGTTTTCGGCGGCGAATGTCAATACCATTTTCGTTTTTTGCAAAACGCGTCGGACGGCGCTCAAAATCGGCGCGGCGGCGCGGCGAAATATTTGACAAAGCCGACAAAAAGCCCTATAATATAGTTCTTGATTTTTATTCGGAGCGCATTATGGGAGTACTCAAGCGAAAACAAGGAATATTTTTGATAGTCGTGACATGTTTGATGTATGCCGTGGCGTATTTGGGCAGACTCTCATACGCCGCGAACAAAATCGCTATCGGCGAGTCGTTGGGCGTGATGGAAACAGCCCTGCGCGGACTCGTCGAGTCGTTTTTATTTTTCGCCTATGGTCTGGGGCAAGTCCTCAACGTTTTTCTCGCAAGGTGGTACCACCCGAAATTCGCCGTAACGATAGGAATGCTTGTCACGGGCGCGTGCAATTTCCTTATGACGGTCGTAACGGATCTTAGCGCCATGAACGTAATATGGATGATCAACGGCGCCGCGCAAAGCGTTTTTTGGTGCAATCTTCTCAACGTTCAGTCAAAGTTCCTCAGCAAAAAGCAAATCGGCGCGTGCATTATCACAAACGGCTTTTCGTACTGCTTCGGCACCTGCGCCATTTACGGACTGAGCGCGATATTCATCGCGATAAACTGGCGTATAACCTTCTATATAGTGAGCGCGCTTTCGCTCGCGATCGCGGCGCTGTGGTTCTTTACCGTGCATAGCGCCGAAAGAGCCGAAAAAGTCCCCGATCCCGACGAGATCCGGGTCCTCGAAACCGACGAGCCGGCGCAAGAAAACAAAACGAAACTCATTACGCCGTACTTCGCGCTTATTTTGTGTTTCGCGCTTCTCGTGGCCGTGGTAAACTCCGGCGTGCGCGACGGCAGTATTACGTATATGCCCACACTTATGAACGAATCCTTCGGTATGGACATGTCGCTCGCCAACGTCGTCGTGGTGGGTCTTGCTATAATCTCTATGTTCGGCGTATTCGCCGCAAAGGCCGTTACGAAAAAGATCCGCGGCTACCTGATCGTACAAGGCGTTACGCTCGTGCTTATTTCCGCGGTATTGTTTGCGAGTCTGTTTGCGTACCGCTCGAGAGCGACCGTTGCGTTCGTGCTTCTGTTCGCCGTCGTGACTTGCCTTATCTACGGGGTATCCAATATCGTGACGAGCCTGATCCCGTTCGGTATGAAAAAATACGCCAACGTCGGCGGCATATCCGCCCTTCTCGACGCGTTTTGCTACGTGGGCAGTACCGTGGCGACTTACGCTTTCGGCGCTCTTCGCGACGCGCACGGCTGGCAAGCGGTGCTTATCCTCATTACCGCGCTAAGTCTTGCTTGCGGCGTGATAACGATCGTCGGCGGCTTGCTCGCCCGCAAAAACCCCATAACCAAAGAAGTCTTCTGATACAATCTGACACACAAAACAACACCCCCGCCGCGTTAATTCCGCGACGGGGGTTGTGCATTATGTCGGATTACTGGGTCAGTCCGCTACGGTAAACGAGGGAAGGACCGCGCCGTTGTATTGCTGCAGGATATAGTCGTAAACCTTTTGGCTCTTGAGCGCCTTGACGAGCGCCTGAGTCTTGGCGCTGTTTTCGTTGCCTTGCTTTACCGCTACGATATTGGCGTAAAGCACAGCCGCGGAACCGGCCGCGTTTTCGGTGGCGAGAGCGTTGGCAAAATTGAGGTTAGCCGCGAGCGCGTAGTTGCCGTTGACTACCGCGAGGGAGCCGGCGTCGGAGTTGGAAAGCTGCGCGGGGGTGTAGCTTGCCTCGACTTCGACGATATTGTTGCCTTTGTTGTCCGTGATATCAGATTTGGTAAGCGTCTGATCGGCGGTCGCGTCCGCTCTTAGGGTGATATAGCCTTCGTCCTGAAGGAGGAAAAGCGCGCGGGTTTCGTTGGAGCCGTCGTTGGGGATAAAGATCGTTCTGCCGGTTTTCTTTGCCGCAAAGTTCGCCTTGGTTACGCCGTTGCCGAATACGGTGAGCGGCTCGTAGTGGATAGCCTCCGCCTTAACGATATGCGTGTCTCGTGTTGCATTAAAATTGTTAAGATACGGAAGGTGCTGGAAATAATTGGCGTCAAGGTCGCCCGACTCGAGCGCGGTGTTGGGAATAACGTAATCGTCGTACTCGACTATCTCGAGTTTCCAGCCGTCTTTCTTGAGTTCGTCCTTGATCTGCGTAAGGATCTCGGCGTGCGGCGTGGGCGAAGCGCCTACGCGTATCGTCTTGCTGTTGTCGCTCGGATTGTTGTTATCGCTCGGATTGCTGTTGTCGCTCGGCGCGCAACCTATGAGCGAAAACGACAGGCAAAGCGCCAAAACTACCGTGATGATCGCGGAAATGATTCTTTTCATGATTTGTTTCTCCTTTCTTTAATTTTTTTATTTATTTTTCTGCGCTTTATTGCGCTTGTTTTCGTTTCGAACGCGCCTGTCGGTCTTCTTGACCAGCCACATGCCGCCTTCCTGAATGAGTTGAACGATAAGCACTATCAGCACTACCGCCGTCCAGATCACCGCCTGATGTCCGCGCAAATGTCCTTGCGTAATGGCGAGCGCGCCGAGTCCCGCTCCGCCGATAGTCGCCGCCATCGCCGTGTAGCCTATTACCGTTACGGTCGAGATTATCGCGCCTATCATAAGCGACGGACGGGCTTCGGGCAAAAGCACTTTGACTATTATCTGAAAGGTGTTAGCGCCCAGCGACTGCGCCGCTTCTATCACGCCTTTGTCGACTTCCTTGAGCGAAGACTCGACCATTCGCGCCACGTACGGCGCCGCGCCGATCACCAGCATTACCACCATGGCGGCGTTGCCGTAAGACTTGCCTACCAGCGATTTTGCCACGGGCAGGAACGCGACCATAAGAATAATAAAGGGGATAGAGCGGAAAATATTGACTATTACGCCGAGGATCTTGTTTACAACGACGTTGGGCTTGATACCCGTCTTGTCCGTCACGTAAAGGATTATGCCGACGGGCAAACCCAGAACGTACGAAAACGTCACGGACAAAAGCACCATCCATACCGTTATGCCGAGCGCCGCGGCTATTTCGCCTTTTTGGAACAGTTCGACAACGTACGGCCAGTCGCGGATTATCTTGTCGAAGGTGGAAAGCAAAAGCGTACTATTCATCGTCCGCCACCTCCGCTATCGTAGTATCGTCCGCGCTTTGGTCTTCGTCGTCCGTCTCTATGACGTACTTGATATGGTTTTCGTCGAAGAACGCGGTCACTTTGTCGGCGTTTTCGGCTTTTTCGGCGGGGAGCGTAATTACCATACGCCCGAAAACTTTGCCGTCGACGTTTTTGGTGTCGGCGTACACGATATTGACCGCTACGCCCGTCTCGAGCGCTAAGGCCGATATGAGCGGCATATCCGACGACTCGCCGTTGAACAGTAAGCGGAATTGTATCTCGCCGGGCTTCTTGCCCGCGTACCGCACGAGATCCGGCATAATGAGTTCCTTCGCCGTGCGCGTCTTGGGATCCGAGAATACGTCCGCGACCTTGCCTACTTCCTTGATCTCGCTGTCCGCTATGACCGCTACCGAAGTGCATATCTTCTCGATAACGTGCATTTCGTGCGTGATGACCACTATCGTTACGCCGAGCGTTTCGTTGATGTGGCGCAGCAGCGACAAAACCGATTCGGTCGCCACGGGGTCGAGCGCGCTCGTCGCCTCGTCGCAAAGCAAATATTTGGGGTTAGTGGCGAGCGCCCGGGCGATGGCTACGCGCTGTTTCTGCCCGCCCGAAAGCTGCGACGGATACGACTTGCGTCTGTCCCACAAGCCTACGAGAGTAAGAAGTTCTTCGACTCGCGCGTCGGCGGCTTTGCGATCAAATCTGCCGAGCGTGAGCGGGAATTTTACGTTGTCGAAGACGTTGCGCTGCTCGAGAAGGTTAAACGACTGGAAGATCATGCCGATATTGCGGCGGATCTGTCTTAAACGTTTCGGCCCCACCTGTCCTAAGTCCTCGCCGTCGACGATAACGCGCCCTTCGGTAGGCTCTTCGAGGAAGTTGATACATCGTACCAAGGTCGATTTGCCCGCGCCCGACAGTCCGATTATACCGAAAATCTCGCCGTCTCCGATCGTAAGGTTTACGTTCCTGAGAGCGACGATAGGCCCGCTAACGGACTGAAAGGTTTTGCCTACGTCAACAAATTCTATCATGCTTTCTCCAAATCTCCTTTTTGCAAATAAAAATCGCCCGAGTGAAAACCCCGGGCGACAATATGCAAAAAAGTTTATTCCTTAAGACACGGCAATAAACCCACGCATATCTGCCCGGGTGAAAAACATTCGCATTGCTACGCTTATTCTTCGCATATTGCCTCGCTCCTTTCGAATATGGAGGTATTTTAGCACGCTTACCGCGCTTTGTCAAGGGGGTTTTTAAAAAAACTTTTATTTTTTTCAGTCGCAATGCTCGCACGAAAACGACGGAAAGTCCTTTTCGTCGTAAGGTATGCCGTTTTTCTCGTAATAGTCGAGTATCGCCGCCTTGATCGCCTCTTCCGCAAGCACCGAACAGTGCATTTTGTACGCCGGCAGTCCGTCGAGCGCCTCGGCGACCGCTTTGTTGGTAAGCGTCATCGCCTCGCTTACAGGCTTGCCTTTGATAAGCTCGGTAGCTATCGAACTCGACGCTATCGCGCTGCCGCAACCGAAAGTTTCGAACTTTACGTCGGTTATTATACCGCCGTTTATCTTAAGATATATCTTCATAATGTCGCCGCACTTGGCGTTGCCGACTTCGCCCACGCCGTCCGCGTCTTCTATTACGCCGACGTTGCGCGGATTGCGGAAGTGATCCATTACTTTTTCGCTGTATAATGCCATTTTTTTACTCCTTACTTGATGATAAACTCGCGTTTGCCTTCCTTAAGATCCCGCCATACCGGCGACATATTGCGAAGGTACCCGACTATTTCTTTTACCTTGTCGATTACGTAATCGACCTGCTCCGCCGTCGCCGTTTCGTCGAGCGTGAGCCGCAAACTCCCGTGCGCTATCTCGTGCGGTCTGCCGATAGCCAGCAAAACGTGCGACGGATCGAGCGATCCCGAAGTGCACGCCGAACCCGACGACGCCGCTATCCCTTGGTCGGAAAGCATGAGAAGCAGCGACTCGCCCTCTATGCCCTCGAAGCAAAAATGCACGTTCGAAAACAGCCGCTTTTCTTTCTCGCCGTTGAGGACCGAATGCGGGATCTCGCTTAAACCCGCGATCAGCCTGTCGCGAAGCGGAAGGACGCGCGCTCTGTTTTGCTCGAGATTCTTCGTCGCCTCTTCGATCGCGACGGCGGCGGAAATGATCCCCGGAAGGTTTTCGGTACCCGCGCGGCGGCCCCTCTCCTGCGCTCCGCCTTCGATAAGACTGCTTAGCGGCATACCTTTCCGCACGTACAGCGCGCCCACGCCTTTGGGCCCGTGGAACTTGTGCGCCGACAGAGAAAGATAGTCGATATTCTGCGCCTGTACGTCGATCTTTTCGTGTCCTACCGCCTGCACCGCGTCGGTAAACAGCGGCACGCCTCTCGCGCGGCAAACCGCGCCTATCTCCGCTATCGGCAAAACCGTTCCTATTTCGTTGTTGGCGTACATTACGGCGACTAAACACGTGCGCTCGTCGATCGCCGCCGCCACCTGCTCCGCCGTGACTAAGCCGGTAGACGAGACCGGAAGCAAAACTATCTCAAACCCGTCTTGTTTAAGCTTGTTTAGCGTGTGAAGCACGGCGTGATGCTCGATAGCCGTCGAAATTATCTTGTTTTTCCCTTTTCGCTTACCCGCGCGCGCCGCGCTGATTATCGCTTGATTGTCCGACTCGCTGCCGCCCGAAGTAAAATATATTTCATTGGCTTTCGCTCCTATCGCCGCGGCGAATACCGCCCGCGCCTCTTCAAGCTTTTCTTTCGCCTTTTGTCCCGGCTCGTGCAAAGACGAAGGATTGGCGAAATCTTCGCAAAGCGCCTTCGCGTACGCCTCTATCGCCGCGCGGCTCGGCTTTGTTGTCGCCGCGTTGTCAAAATATACTTGCATCGTTTCTCCTTGTGCGTTTAATTACCTACCTTTTTGGTGGGCAAATATATTGTAGCATTATTTGCCTACTTTGTCAATAGGTTGATAGCGGTTTCGCAAATATTTTATTCTTTATTATTACGCGCGTAAGACGGCGGGCAAAAAGCCGCCTTACGCGGCGTTCCGCGCGGCCAGCTTGCAAAGTTTTTCGCGGCAAACGTCCCTTTTGCTTACCTGTCGGCTGTTCGCCGTTTACTTTCTTTGCGCTCAAACAAAAACCGCGCCGTAAAATAACGGTGCGGTTTCGTTTTTCTTTCTTTTTTGGCAAAAATCGCCTTGATTTATTTCGGTTTCAGTCCTTGTCGATCTCTTCCGCGTCGACTTCCTTTACCTTCTCTTCTTCCTTATCCTCGCCGCGTATCCTGCGAAAAAGCTTGTTGAGCGGATCGTCGAACAGCACGTGATAAACGGGGATCGTGAGGAAGAGCACCCACCACGGATGCCAGCCGTCTATCGTAAATCCCAGCACGAGATACGCCGCGATGACTACGGCTTCGTACGTGAAGATTATCTTCGCTTCAAACAGCGCGTACGAAAGCGGAACAAACAAGAACACGAACAAAGTCCACGTCCAGCAACCCGTATAATAGCCGAGCAAAACGTACGCGATCGCCGAAATGAATCCGGAAACCGCCGCGAGCCTGCCCAGAAATTTTCTTTTCTTTTCCATGTGTCTTTCTCCTTGACGTTTTTACCCATTTTACCACATACGAAAGCGTTTGTCAACGTCATTTCAAAATAACAGGCGCAAAGCGTATTCGCCTTGCGCCTTTTCCGTCAGTTTACCGAAGCGGTTAATGAAGATTGAGTCCAGGTTTTGGTCGTGCCGCCGCTGAGCGTGTACGACGAGCCTACGGAAAGACGGTCGGAAACTATCATAAGGTTGGTATAGCTCCTGCTGAGCGTAAAGGTTATGTCCGTGCCGCTTACCGAGTACGTGCCGGCGGCGAAAGTCACGGAAGACGAGGAAGACGAACTTCCCGGGCCCCCTCTGCCTCCTCTGCCGCCGAAGCCTCCGAATCCGCCCATGCCCATTCCTGCGGTCGAGCCGAATATAACGCACGGAACGGAAGCGTTTACGCTCGGGAAAGGTCCCGCGCAAACGAGCGTTCCGCCGCTTACCGTAATACTGCCGTCGGCGTCTATCGAAGCCATGTTGCCGCTCGTATCGCTTACGCCGTCGCGGGTAATAACCACTCCGCCGGTCTGAACGTAATTGCCGTTACTATCCACGCCGTCCACGTCGCCCGATGGTACTGTAACGTCGAGGTATCCGCCGCTTACGGTAACGCAGGGCGTAACTCCGCTTATTTTCTTGGCGGCGTTTACTCCGTCGTCGGTAGAATATACGACGGTTTTACCGCCCGAAACGTCGATAAGAGTGCCCTCTAAGCCTTCGTGAGCGTTGACTACGTTTATCTCGCCGCCCGAAATATCGAGCTTATAGTCGGCGTGAATGCCGTCGTCGCCGCTCTGAACAGTCAGCGCGCCGCCGCTTATCTTGACGTTGCCCGCGCCCTTGGAGCCGTTTTCCAAAGTCGCGCCGTAGTCGGCGTGGATAGCGTCGTCCTTTGCCTTTACGGAAATCGTGCCCGAGGCGATATTGATCTCGTTGTTCGCCTTGATCCCTTTGTACGAATCTCCGTCCGCCTTAGTCGTATAAGTCGAATACGTATTAGTGTAAATATACGCGCAAACGTCGCCGACTTCCTCGCCCTCGCTCGCCGCTCCTATATTTACGTCGTAAGCCGCGTCGATGCCGTCGCAAGCCGCGTAAATATCGAGATTACCGCCGTAAATATCCACGCTGCCGCGCTGAACGCCCTTGCTGCTTATATCCGTCGATTCGGTCTTGATACCGTCGCCGGCGGTCGAAATAAGCGTTATTTCCCCGCTCTCTATCTTGACGCCGTCGTTACCCTTGACGGCGTTATTTACCGCCGAAACCTTGATAGTGACGTTTTTGATCGTGAGATCGTCCGAAGAGTGAATGCCGTTGTTATAATTGCCGCTCACTACGAGCGTGCCTTTGCCCTTGACGGTAAGATCGCACTTGGAGTAGATCGCCGCCTCGCCCTGTTCTTCGGAGTCGACCGTTTTTGTCTTGCGCGAATCGGTAATAACGTTATACGTGTCGCTTTTTGCCGTGATCTTTACCTTGTCCGCGAGAGAAGCGAATATCGGCGAATTTGTCGAAGAAGTTATCTCGACTCCCGCAAGCTCCAGTTCGATCTCGTCCTCGTCGGTCGCCTCTATCACGATATTGCCGTCAAGCACGCCCGAAAGCGTATAAACGCCCGCCTTGGTAAACGTGTACGTGCTTCCGCTCACCGCAAACCCGTTTTCCACGTCGCTGACTACGGTAAAGTCGCCGTTTATTTCTTCGTAATTGTCCTCAACGCCCGCCGCCGCGCTGCCGCTTACGTCGGTAACCGTTACGCCCGCGGCAGTCTCGTTGTAGGTCATATCCTCCGCAGATCCCGGAAGACCGATCGCGTTGCATCCGCTAAGCGCAACGCAAAGCGCCGCCGTAATAAATAATCTGCCTGATTTTTTCATGATGTTCGCCCTCCTTTCGTGACGGTAACTAAAGTATATACCGCGTGCGTAAAAAAAATATTACGAAAAAGGAAAAATTTCGTGTCGTATTCGTTCACTTCGTTTTCACAATTTTCATTTTGCCGACAAAATATACACTTTTCGCGTTGCGTTTATTATTTCACAAAACTCTTCTCGATCCGCAAACCTTGCAAGACGAAAACTTTATCAACGCGACTCAAATATTATTTTTTCGTCGCGTTTTTAGATTGCAAACCCGCGCGAAATCCGCTATAATAAAAAAAGAAAATTCCCAAAACAAGGGGGGGGGGAAAACCATGATACGAAAAATCACCGTCAGCCGGGACGAGAGCGTTTACGAGGCGTGGCCGGACGTCACGATGACCCGGAGCGGAAAACTTATCGCGGTCTTTACCGAATGCGAACACCACCTCGACCGCGACAAATCCCGTCTCGTGCTCAAAGAAAGCCGGGACAAAGGCGAAACGTGGGGCGAAAAGATATATTTTACGCCTTTGGCGGAGAAAAAACCGGGCGAAACCTTTTGCTATTATAATTGCGCGCGCGTGGGAACGCTCGGCGGCGACAGGGTTTACGTGCTGTGCGACAGGATCGTAGGCGACGAACACAACGCCGCCGAAATATATCTGTGGATCTCCCGCGACGACGGAAAAACGTGGGACGAGCCTCTTAAGGTTCCTCTTTGCGGCATCGTTCCGGACAAGATCACCGAGCTTAAGAGCGGCAGAATAATAGTCGCCGCGCACTTTCGCGGCAAAAGCGGCAAGCTCGTTGAGCGCCTCGTCTATTCCGACGACGGCATGAAGTCGTGGTCGGAGCCCGTTGTCGTCGCCGACGACCCGAGATACAACCTCTGCGAAGTTTCGATCTTGCCTTGCGAAAACGTGCTCGTGGCTTTCCTGCGCGAAAACTCGAATATGGGCTGTCCTATACTCAAGACTTTTTCTTACGACGAGGGCAAGACCTGGAGCGAGCTGTACCCCACCTCTATGGACAGCGGACACAGACCCGTTTCGGGATTTTTGCGCGACGGCGGCGTAATGGTGACTTACCGTTATATCCCGCGCGGAACGCAAAACGTCTTCGCCGCGTTCTTCGACAAAACGGCGCTTACGGCGAAAGACCGCAAAGATCAGCGCGTTCGCATAATGCCGCTCGACTACGACCGCAATCCCTCGCCGGACTTGGGTTATACGGGCTGGGTGCAGTTTGACGACGGCGAAATACTGGTCGTAAACTACATCAAGGACGACGCGGACAAAGCCTTTATACGCGCGTATAAATTTAAGCGGGAAGACGTCGTTTTGCCCGTAACGGAACGCACTACCCGCAACGTATTCTGACGTTTGCCTTCAGGCGCCTTATAGCCGCCGTTTGCAACCTATAAGCAAAATAATGACGATCCGTCAACGCGCGACAACAACGGGCCGCAAGAACATTGATAAATAGTCTGCCGCCCGTTAAAACACAACGAAAAGGAAAAACCCAAAGAAAAGGAACGGCGTTTCGCCGTTCCTTTTTTGTTTCGTTTTTCGCAAGTTTCTGCGCGATTATTTTGATAAAGGTTTCGATTTTCTTGCTTATGCTTTTCGGCTAAAGGCGTACTTACCGGCGGTTACGCTTATCGGCTCTTCGCCGGGAAGAATTATCTCGGCGCTCGCTCCCTTGGGTACGGTAAACTCGTACTTTATCTCGCCGTTTTCCCTTACGTAACTTGATTCGATAAGCCCGCGCGGACTGATAAGAGAAGCGTTTACCCGATTGAGTTCGGGGTGCGGGGCGGGGCAAAGCCGGATCTTTTTGAAGCCCGGCGCGCTAAAGTCGATACCCGCTATACGACGGTAATAGAATTCCATAGCCGCGCCGAAAGCGTAATGATTGTAGCTGTTCATGCCGTCGGGATTGGGCGTGCCGTCGGGAAGGAGCGAATCCCACCGCTCCCATATAGTCGTCGCGCCTTGGTCGACTTCGTACAGCCAGCCGGGTATGCCGTCCACGGTAAGCACCTTATGCGCCGTCTCGGTATAGCCGTTGTCGGCGAGCGCGAACAGCAAATACGCCGTTCCGATAAAGCCCGTAGTCGGGTGGTGTTTGCGGCGGACTACTTCGTCGTTGAGCGTCCTTGCTATGCGGGCGCGGAACTTCTCCTCCGCGAGATCGAACGCCAGCGCGATAACGTGCGCCGTGATCGTCTCGACCGCGAGTTTCCCGTTGGGCGTAAAGTATTCGTTGCGGATAGTCCGGATAAGTTCTTTTCTTCTCGCGGCAAACTTCTTCGCGTCGGCGGATTTGCCGAGGACTTTAGCCGCTTTGGCGGTAACGTCCAGACAATGCGCGTAAAAAGCGCTCGCAAGATACTTATGCTCGGTATATCCGCGCGGACCGTTGTAGACGTAAGGCGGGTTGTCGAGCGCGAGCCAGTCGCCGTACTGATGTCCTACGGCGCAAAGCCCGTCCACGGTCGAGTTTTCGAGCGCGCCGAGGTACTTACACATAGCCTCGTAATTGTCGCTCAAAAAGGATTTGTCGCCGTAAAACGAGTACAGTTTGTACGGCACCATTACCATAGCGTCGCACCACATACAGTCGGTGTGCTTGCTGTTGAGGCTCTCCCAGTTTATATGTTTGCCTTCGGCGCTGAAAACGTCCGGCACAATATGCGGTATTTTGCCGTCGGGCGCTTGGTCGGCGCGCATATCGCGCAGCCACTTCTTAAAGAACTTCCTTACGTCGAAGTTGTACGCCGCCGTCATGCAAAAAGCGTTTGCGTCGCCGGTCCAGCCGAGTCTTTCGTCGCGCTGCGGACAGTCCGTAGGCACGTCGAGATAGTTGTCGCGCTGACTCCACACAACGTTGGTAAGAAACCTGTTTACGCGCGCGTTGTCCGTTTCTATCTTGCCCGTGCGCTTAAGAGCCGTGTGTCTGACTACGGCGGTAAGCGCGTTTTCGCTTATATCCGCCCCCTCTACCGCAACGTAGCGGAAGCCGTGGAAAGTAAACTTGGGCGTTATCGTTTCGCCGCCGCGCACGGTAAACGTATCCGTCGCCTTTGCCGAGCGAAGATTGGCGGTGTAAAGGTTGCCGCCCACGAGGATCTCGGCAAACCGCAGCGTGAGCGTGCCGCTAAACGCCACGGGGACCTTGAGTTCCACTACGCCGGTAAGGTTTTGCCCGAAGTCGAAAACCTGCTCGCCCGCGGGCGTGAGTAATTTTTGTTTCACCTTGAGTTTTTCGATGTTTTTCACAAGCTCGCATTGTTGCGCCGTGAGTTTGCTCTCGTCAAACTCCACCTTTTCGCAATCGAGCGGGCTTTGCGGCGCGGTAAGATCCCACGTCTCGCCGTCGTAAATGCCCGACGAGCGGATAAAGCTCTCTCTCGCGCTCCACGTTTCGTCCGTCTTTATCTCTCTGCCGCCCACGGTAAGCGTCGCCGCGACGGCGGTCTTGTCGCCGTAAATAACGCGATTGTCGCCCACAAGCCCGCTGCGATACCAGCCGCCCGCGACGGTAAACGTTATTTCGTTTTCGCCGTCCTCGATAAGGCGCGACACGTCGTAAGTCTGGTACTGCAAAATATGCGCGTAGCTCGTCCAGCCCGGAGTCATAAAGGCGTCGCCGACCTTCCTGCCGTTTATTTCGGCTTCGTAAACGCCGAGCGCCGTCGCGACGAGCACGGCTTTTTCGCCTTTTTTCGCCTCGAATTTCCTGCTAAGGCAAAAAACGTCCGATCTTTGCTTTGTTCCTATAAATTTCCCAAGCATGTTTCCGTCTCCTTATTTTTTTCGTCGTTTATATTATCTCACACGCCGCGCGAAAACGCAACGATTTTTGAGCAAAAAAGTCCGCTGATCGGAATTTTGACTAATGCGCGAATTTTTTTTCATCGTCTTTTCACCGAAAAGCCGTTGACATCCGTCCGGCGCGTACCGTATTATTTTTTCGGATGGATATAAAATGAAAATTCAAGCGGTAATATTCCGGAAAGACGGCTTACGGAAATGCCCGCGCTGCCGCCAGCCCAAAAGCAAGTTCAATCCCGCGTAAAACTCAATACGTATGCGCTAAAACGAAAAAAAGGACCGTCGGAATCCCGATAGTCCTTTTCTTTTTTTCTATTTCTTATCGTCCTCGTAGAGATAATCGAGCCAGGGGAAATTCTTGTAGAAGTTTACGTGCAGGCGGTGCATTTCCTCGATAAGCATATTTACTTTCATGGCGCACATACGCGTCTGCGGAAAGAAGTCCGTATATTCGCCGCCGATATAGATATTGAAAAACGACGCGTCCTGCTCGCTTGTCGTCGTATATACGAGCGAATAGTCGACGTCAAAATCATACTTGCTATCGCCTTCGCCGCGGTAGTGAATACCGCTGTGATCCACACTGAACACGCCCTCGCCGACAATTACGGAAGTGCCTTTGTTCTTGACGTATTCGTCGTTGGTAAGGCGGCCGATTTTGACGCGTTCGGCAAATACGTATTGAGGATTTGCGCGAATTTCATCTATTATCGCCTTGCGCTCGTCAAGCGCCCATTTCGACGGGCTGTCCGGTATTACGCAGTCTTCCGTAAGCGGATGGAACTCGTAGTAGTCGTCCACCGTCGCGCCGTTTCCGCACGCGCGGCATCTGATATAGTCGTCGCCGCTCTCCATTTCGAATTCCCTGCCGCACTTGGGACAGCGGTACAGCAAATGATCGAGTCTATAGCAAGGCCTCGAGCGCATATCCCACTTGATGCGTTTTTGCTTCTGCCACTCGTACTCGTCGTGACGGAACGCCTCGTTTATCTTAGCGTCTATTTCTTCGCCCGAATACTTTTCGAGATCCTCCGGCGAGAACAGGAGCGAAATTTTGGCGTACGTTTCGCCGTAGCGCTCGTCAAGACAAACCTTGGTGTTTTGCAAATACTGCCCGCGAAGTTCGACGAAATAAACCGGCACTTTGAACTTCTTGAGCATATGTCCCGTGTACGGAACTATCGGCTTGGGCGTGCCGTCGTTGCTCGCAAGCCCCTCGGGCGCAAACGCCACGCAGCCGCCTTGCTTGATTATCGACATTATCGCCTTTGTGCCGACGAAATCGTTTACGTATTGCTTTTTGGGCAATATATTGTTGTGTTTAAAGGCAAAATGCAGGTGCGAACGGAAAAATTCGCTGTATCCCGCGACCATATTGATCCGGCGCGGATAGCAAATCTCCATTACGTACATATGATCCAGCCTCGATAAGTGGTTGAAAATCACGAAGCACGGGCCTTTGCAGTCGTTTACGTCGTCGACCTTTTCGTAATGCGCGCGGTGCTTTTTGCCCACTATCTTCATTACCGTGCGATAGATCCAGTAAAAAAACCTGTTCGTTTGTTTATACTTGCGCGAAGCGATATCCTTGCGTATGTCGAGTTTCCCCATAGTTTTCTCCGTCAGTTGTTTTTGAGGCGCTACGTTACAAAGTGTAAGGTAATTATACCACCGCGCGCACCGCGAAGTCAATTTGTTGAGCGAAATTTGCGGATATTCGGCAAAGCGAGAGCAAAACCACGCTTTTCGCCGCCCCGCGCATACCGCAAACGCCGCCGCTTAAAAATTTTTTTCGAAAAATCGCTCACTTTAGTTGCATATTTCGTTTTAATATGCTATATTATTAAGGCTTGAGTGAACAAGTTTTATGGCTGCATAGCTCAGCTGGCTAGAGCATTCGGTTCATACCCGACAGGTCAATGGTTCAAATCCGTTTGCAGCCACCAAACGTGGCCCCATGGTCTAATGGTTAGGACATCACCCTTTCACGGTGGTAATATGGGTTCGAATCCCGTTGGGGTCACCAAACAAGTTAAAGGCGAACCCGTTTCCATTAGGAGACGGATTCGCCTTTATCATATACCTAAAAAGATAAAAAAGGACTTATTATGGAA
>CACZPH010000116.1 GCA_902783025.1 uncultured Eubacteriales bacterium
CCCCGATCGTCTCCGAATATATACGGAGCAATTCTTTTCCCTCTTTTTCGTCGACGGAAAGCGGCTTGCGCGCATACGGCTTTATGCGTCCCGTTTTAGCCATGAGAGCCTTGATCGGCATTGGATTAGTGCGCTCGAAAAGCGCGTTTATAAGCGGCGTCAAGGCAATTTGAAGGCGTTTTGCGCGCTCCGGATCGTTGCCGAAATACGCACGGCATAATTCGGACACCGCTGAGGGCAGTACGTTACCGACGACCGAGATCGCTCCTCGGGCGCCGAGGCTCAAAAACGGCAGTATTCTGTCGTCGTTACCCGAATATACCGACATTTTGTCGCCCAGAGCCGCGATAAGTCTTACCGAGCGCGAAAAATCGGGATCGGCGTCCTTGACGGCGATAACGTTAGGACATTTTTCGTAGATTTTCAAGCATTGCTCGGCGTCAAGCGCTATTCCCGTCCTTGACGGCACCGAATAGAGAATGACCGGGATATCCGCCGAAGAGCAAATACGAACGAGCGCGTCCGTCGTTTCATCAGGACTTCGCGCCGAAAAATACGGCGTGATCACAAGCGCTCCGTCCGCGCCCGCTTTAGCCGCATCGGATATAAGACGAACAGACTCAGACACGCTCTCGCCGCCGACGTTGGCGATCACGGGTATTCTGGCGTCGCATATTTTCTTGGCTTCGGCAAAAAGCGAAAGTTTTTCGCCGCGGCTAAGCGTCGCTCCCTCTCCGGTCGTTCCGCATATAACGACGCCGTCGGAAAAATCGCGTTGATACCCGACCATAGCGCGAAAAGCCGTAATATCCACTCTTCCCGCTCTGTCAAAAGGCGTTATGAGCGCCGTAGCCGCTCCGCAAAACAATTCTTTCATAATTTCTCCGCAAAAAAAAGAAGCAGTCGTAAAACTACTTCTTTTATATGCCGCAAGCGGATAGAAAGTTATTAAAGTTTTGACTTTAACGCCGCTAAACACTCTTCGACGGTTTCGTCGAGTTTTTTGTCCGCCTCGTTTATCGTGATGTCGGCGTACTTTTCGTAAAGTACGGCGCGCTCGTCGTAAAGATCCCTGAGCGTCTGCCCGTCTCTGAGCGCAACGCCGCGTTCTTTTGCCCTGCGCAAACGCAACGCTATCCTGTCGTACGATATATATAAGTATATCACGACCGCCCTGCTCTTGAGATGCTCCATCGCCTGTTCGCCGTAAACCGCCGAACCGCCGGTAGCGAGAACGGTGTTTTCTCCCTCAAAGCCCGCTAAAACGGCGTTTTCGATCTTAACGAAGCCGTCTCTACCGTGCTTTTCGATAATTTCGGGAAGAGTCGCCATACAACTTGAGCGAATAAGATCGTCGCCGTCTACGAATTGCATATTGAGTTTTTTCGCCAAAAGTCTGCCGACAGTGGTTTTACCTACCGCCGGCATACCGATAAGTACGACGTTTTTCAAGAGATTATTCCTCTTTGGGCTCTTCCTGAGCGGTTTCGTCGGCTTCTTTGCCGTCCTCGTCGGAGTTTTCGGCCTCTTTCGCCGCCTTTTGAGCCGCTTCTTTTTCTTCAAGCTTCTGTCTGTAAGTCTTGTAGCCCGGCTTTTCGTTGTCGCCTTCGTCCCATTTAGCGTTGCCCATCAAAAGAACGCTGATGAAAACCGCTACCGCAAGCGCAAGGAATACGACCGGAAGCCAGGTAATGAGCGGAAGAGCAAAAGCTACCACAGCCATAAACGCCGCAAACACGAGCAACATTCCTCCTCCGACGAAAATCGCCTTTTTGACCGCGGGCCGATCCGCCTTGACGCCGC
The DNA here is from genome assembly GCA_902783025.1 of uncultured Eubacteriales bacterium. Classification (GTDB taxonomy): domain Bacteria; phylum Bacillota; class Clostridia; order Christensenellales; family Pumilibacteraceae; genus RUG12826. Next base: position 1,804 of record CACZPH010000116.1, read on the forward strand.
CCGCAATAAGCAAAACGCCCCAGCAAAGCGATAAAACGAATACCGCAAACGCGAAATTGAACCAATCGGGCGTGTCGGGAATCACCGTCGCGAGCACCCACAAGAGCGCCGCTAACACAAAAGCAACCGCCGCTAAGATCTTAAGCATGTTTGATTTCATAATTTTGCCTCCCTGTCCGGCTATCACGTGCCGGAGAATAGATAATAGAACAATAATCCGAGTCCGACGACGACTCCGAGCCCGATAAGCACGGTAATAAGCACCTTGACCGCCGAAACGGGCGTTTTGCCGGTAACGTTGCCGTTGTGACCGTTGACGAAGAAATTGTAAAGCTTTTTCTTCCACTTGCAATGGCCGACATAGATCGGCAAAAGCAGGTATTTGTACGTTACGTTATTCGTTTCTACGCGCTGGCTGTACGACTGGATAACGTCGTAATCGTACTTTGCTAAAATCCGGCTCTTGACTATCTGCTCGATAAGTCTTCGGGCCTCCGTCCAGCACTCTTCGCCCGATTTTTCGTACTGTTGAGCCGAAAAACCATGCAAAAACTCGGTGGAATACTCATTACTTTCGTTAGTGTCGAAAGGACGAAGTTTGTTGATGTCCCTTTGAGATATTTTTTCGGAAGCCTGGATAAGTATGTCGTCGAAACGCATATCGAACGTGCCGCCGATATTGAAATATCTCGTGCGCGTTTCCGTTACCGTTTTGCCGTTTACGGTGCGCGTTACGGTGTAATGTTTGCCGAGTACGCCGCGATATACGACGAACGCGTCCGCGTCGAACGTGAACGCGGGATTGTAAGTTCCGGCGATCCCTTCGGGCGCTACGCTCTTTTTGAACGCGCGCGGAGCGTAAAGCTTGCGCTTTGCCCACATCTTGACTTTTGCCGCCGCGGTCTTCTTGTCGATAGCGAAAGGCACGATACCGTTAGGCTTAAGCCCCGACAATTCGTCGGTCACGACGATATTGGTCGTGCCGCAGAAAGGGCAAGCCTTGGCGATCTCGTTTTTGGACAATACCTCTTTCGCGCCGCAGTTGTTGCATCTGAATACGTGCGTTTCGCCGCCCCACTTGTCCGCCACGTTGAAAAGTTCGGAAAAATCGCGCTCTTTACTCGTCTGCGAAAAATCTACCGCTACGGTATTGCCGCAATACGGGCATTCGAGCGCGGACTTTTCGGGACTGAATACCATTTCGGCGCCGCATTCGGGACATTTGCCGTTGCGGGTTTCGTTTTCGATTTCCGGTTTTCCGTTTTCGTTGATCTCGTGATTCATCAGTTAAGTTTTTCTCCGCACTCGGGGCAGAATTTAGCGCCCGGACGGATTTCGGCGCCGCACTTGGGGCACGCGGGTTTCATATTCGCTCCGCATTCGGGGCAGAACTTCGCTCCGTCGGGAACGAGCTTGCCGCATTTGGGACAAACGTTGCCCATGGGCTTGCCGCACTCGGGGCAGAACTTAACGCCCTCGTTTACCATGGCGCCGCAATTGGAGCATTTTACCTTGACGGTTTCCTTAGGCTGTTGAGCGGTCGTATCCGCCATCTGGCCGAACGTCCTGCCCATTCCCATGCCCATGCCCATTCCGATACCGGCGCCCATCATGCCGCCTGCCGTTCCGGGATTTTTCGCCGCTTCCTTGAGAGCGTCCGCCTGAGCCATCTGGGTATATACGTCCATATTGCCGCGCATCATGCCGAGTTTCGTACGCTCGTCGAGCGCCTTTTCGAGTTCCGCGGGCATGGAGAAGTTTTCGAGATTGAAAGCGGTAAGTTCGATACCGATATCCTCAAACGCGGGCGCAATCGTCTTGCGTACGGTCCCCGAAAGTTCGATAAGGTTGCCCGCCATATCGAGTACTGGCACTTTGCTTTCGCTGATCGCGTCGGATACGTGCATAACAAGCGTACTGCGAAGAAATTCGACGATGTCTTCGGTCTTGTACGAACTGTTGGTTCCCGAAAGTTCCTTCATGAACGTAAACGCGTCTTTTACCCTGAACGCATACGTGCCGAAGCACCTTACGCGTACCGAACCGAAGTCCGCGTCACGTATTATTATCGGGTTTTGCGTTCCCCATTTGTTCTTCGTAAACTGCTTGGTGTTGACGAAGTAAATATCCGATTTGAACGGACTTTCAAAGCCGTATTTCCAGGACAAAAGCTTGGTAAGTACGGGAATATTGTCCGTATCGAGTTTGTAAAAACCGGGCTCGAATACGTCCGCCATCCTGCCTTTGTCGGCAAAAATAGCCACCTGGCTGTCGCGCACGGTAAGCGCCGATCCCTTGGATATAAAATGCTTCTTGATATTGTATTCGTACTTGAATACGATCTGATCGGACGAATCATCCGTCCATTCGATTACTTTGAGCAACGACGCTCCGAAAAGTCCCATTTGAGTTTTTCTCCTTTTGTGACCGCTTGAGTCAAATATTTGTATATATTATAGCATTATTACGACTTGCGTGTCAATATAAAAAAATATTTTCCGCTACTTTTTTGCGCGTTGTTATCGAAATAGTGCGCAGGGGAGGCTGAAGCCTCGATGAATTTTTGCTTGCGCAAAATGAATTTTGCCCTTTCGGGCAAATGAATTTCGGCTCCGCCGCATGAATTTTTCCCTTACTGGAAAATGCGGAGAGCCTCCGCGGGCTGACTGAAAGGGCGGCGGGTATTCGGGTGCTACTCATTTTATAGGCAATGCAATAGTTATTTTCCGTAGATTCTTCGCTTCTCTCAGAATGACAAAGATAATAAGAGATAATACAAGGAATAATGAAAAAAACCGGCGTTTTGCTACGTCGGTTTTTTCGTTTTGATTATTGTAAAGTTAATTCAACGAAATTTTCGCCGTCAAGAAACGAGTCAGGCAAGGCAAGACTCCCCCGACAAGGGGCGCGTAGTAAACCTAC
>CACZPH010000117.1 GCA_902783025.1 uncultured Eubacteriales bacterium
TGCCTTTTGTGATGCGTGGGGGAGTAACGACGAGGACGCGTCGCGTGGAAAGCGCAAAGAAACGAAGACAGAGTCACGTAAAACGATATGAGAGGCAAAACGGAGAAGTAAGGTAGCGCGCGTTCGCGGTGGCAAAGCCACCAAAGGAAGCGAAGCGACTGTCGCCCCACCCTCTCCCACCACCACAAAGGCACCTGCAAAGGTGCCTTTTGTGATGCGTGGGGGAGTAACGACGAGAACGCGTCGCGTGGAAAGCGCAAAGAAACGACGAGGACGCGAGATTTTGAATAAGAGAATTGTTTTTTTTGCCGTTGATAGAATATAGTTCGTAAAAGGCGGATTGATAAATCAGCCGTCTTTTTACATATAAAAAGATATTTTGCTCAAACTAATCTTATGAAATTACGGCGAAAGTTTAAGTTTTTGGGGTTTTTGAGTTTATTATTTGCGCTATTTTGCTTTTTTAGCGGTTTTTCGGCGGTCGCCGCGGATAAAGTAGGTATCGGCGGGAGAATAGTCGGGTTTTCGCTGCCGCTCGGCGGCGCGCAAATCGTGGGCTTTAAGGATGTGGAAACGGACGAAGGAATAAAGAACGCCGACGAATTTTTCGATATCGGAGACATCGTTGTGGATATAGACGGCGTAAAGATCGAAAAAACTTTCGATATTACTTTGTATCTTAACAAAATCGAGAAAAATTCCGAAATCAGCGTTACCGTTTTGCGTAACGGCAAGCAAACGGAAATGAATATAAAGCCTTACGTCGAGAAATATTCCGGAGCAAACAAATTCGGCATTTTCGTAAAAGATTCGATCGAGGGCTTGGGTACTTTAACTTATGTGGACGGCAACCGATTCGGAGCGCTCGGTCATGCCGCGACGACTAACGACGGTAAATCGATCGAAACTTACGGCGGTACTTTGTACGACGGCGTGATCACGGGTATAGTAAAGGGCAAAAAAGGTAAAGCGGGATCGGTAAACGGGTATTTATCGTCCGATGAAATAGGAAAAATCGATAAAAATTGTAAGTTCGGCTTGTATGGCGATACTTTACTTAAAGGCGACGGCGAATTTGAAGTGGCGACGCGCGACGAAGTCAAACCGGGTAAAGCGCAAATTTGCTCGTATATATCCGGTCGGAAGGAGTTTTACGACGTGGAAATCACCCGCGCAATGTATCAGCGGACCGAAGCGGATAAGGGACTGATCATTAAAGTCAAAGACGACAGACTGATTTCTCTTACCGGAGGGATCGTTCAGGGGATGAGCGGTTCGCCGATCGTACAGAAAGGCAAGATCGTCGGCGCGGTAACTCATGTTTTCGTAAACGATCCGACGCGCGGATACGGGATTTACCTTGATTGGATGATCGATAATTGATTTTGTAAAAAAACCGCTTGATTTCGGCAAAACGCGCTAATTTTTTGAGCCCAAACGCTTGTATTATTTTAGTATGAGAAGTATAGATATTGAAAAAGCGTTGTTGTCTTGCGGACTTAAACCGAACGTAAAGGGATTTTCGTATTGCGCGGACGTGGTCGCTTTCTGCAAAGAGAACGGATTGAGATTGAAACGAGCTTATGAAGTGATTGCCAAAAATTTCGGGATCAAGCCGAATTCTATCGAAAAAAGTGTGTCGAATGCCATAGAAAGAGGTTTTTTGAATATAGAAGTGCAAAGGCGCTTCGAAAGACTTACTGACAAAAACGCTAAACTCACTAATAAAAAATTTGTCAAATATGTCGTGGAGCGATTAAAAGAATAAAGATCGTAAAAACGGCATATTTTGTAGTATGATAAAATGCGTTTTCAATCTCGGTCTTGACCTGAAATCCTATCTTAAAAGAAATTTTAAGTTACTTGTTATCGTCAATTCGTTATTGGCGATTTCGTTCGTTTTGGGGCTGATTTTGGGCTTTAACGCGGACGCGATATCGGCTTACGAATCTTCCGGAACAGAGTTTTTCAAATATCTTAAAGGCGAACAAAACGCTCTTATCGCTTCTGTTTTTTGGCTGACGTTTTTGTCTTTCGCGCTTGTTGTTATTTCGAAATTCAACGCCGTTACCTGTAAGATATCGATAGCGGTGGGGTGCGCGTATCTTGTTTATTGCGCGTATCATACCGCGGGAGTGCTGACAGTATTCGGAATAAAAGCCGTTTTGCCGCTTTTGCTCGTGACCGTATTGCAGTTTGCGGCGACGTTAGCTCTCGAGATACTGTATTTATTCAACATTTCCGACGGAAAAACGTTCGGATGCGGGTTTAATATCGAAGGATATGCGATAGTGTGCGGCGTAACGTTCCTTGCGTGCTGCATTGTGAGAGCGCTCGAATGCATAGCGTTGTTTTTGCTGAAGTGTATTACATAATTTCCCGCATAGCGGCTATACTAAACGCGGGAGAAAAATATGAAAAAGAGTATTATTGCAATATTTTTATCGTTGGCGATAGCGGTCGGTGTTTTTGCTCCGGTAAAAACCGTAAACGCGTCCGACTCAGAAGCGAGGGCGTATTATGTGGCGGATTTTGATAGCGGAACGGTCGTTGAAGCCAAAAACGAAAACGCTCGCTATCCCATAGCGAGTATGGTAAAAATCACTTCGTTATCATTGGTGTTTGACGCGCTTGACGAGGGAAGATTGTCTTTGGACGACGACGTTAAGGTCAGCGAAAACGCCTTCGGAATGGGCGGATCTCAAGCCTTTCTCGATAAAAACGCATCGTATAAGGCCGAGGAGCTTATCAAAAGCGTGATCGTGGCTTCGGCAAACGACAGTTGCGTGGCGCTTGCCGAACATCTCGAAGGCTCGGTCGATAACTTTGTGGCGAAAATGAACGCCAAAGCGAAAGAGCTGGGCATGAACGACACAAATTACGTAAACTGTACCGGACTTCCGGCGGAGGACGGATATTCGACGGCGAAAGACGTGGCGACGATCACTAAATATCTTATGAAACACGAAAAGTTTTTCGAATACGCTAAAATATGGATGTATGATCTCGTCCATCCGAGCGGCAGAAAAACAACTCTTACCAACACCAATAAACTCGTAAGGTATTACGGCGGAATGGAAGGAGGGAAAACCGGTTTTACTTCGCAAGCGTTGTCATGCTTGTCCTGCAAGGCAAAACGAGGCGATACGGAACTTTTGTGCGTCGTTATGGGCGCGCCTTCGGGTAAAGCACGCAACGCGGCCGTGTCGTCTCTTCTCAACGGCGCTTTCTCAACGTACGAATCCGTGAAACTCGCGAAGAAGGGAGATCTTAGCGGCGAAGTAACGGTAAAAAACGGCAAAACAGATAGCGTGGGCGGAGTGTACTCCGACGACGTAAAAGTCTTCGGTAAGAAGGGTAAGTTAAAAAACGTCGAGATGAAAGCCGATTATTTGTCTCTTAACGCTCCGATAAGAGAAGGGCAGGCGATAGGGAAAGTAAAATTTATCGAAGACGGCAAAGAAATAAGTTCCGTCGATATTGTCGCCGAAAAAAACATTGAAAGAAAGAATTACGGTGATTATATAAAAGATTTTGCCGAAAATTGGTAATTTCGATGTACTATGCGTGACATAATATGCGGTTTTTTCCCTAAAGAAAAGCCGCATTTTTCGTAAAATCAAAAAAACGAGTATTTTATTGACTAAACTATTAAAAAATGATATAATATCATAAATTATCTCGCTTGGATAGCACGGAGTTTTATGGTTTTCGTTAATTTCTTAATTGAATATATCGGTTTGATCCTTGCCGCTCTTCTGTGCATAATGAGCCACGAGGTAGCTCACGCTTACGTGGCTTTACTTAACGGCGATCCTACTGCGAAGATAGCGGGAAGAATATCTTTTAATCCCGCAAGGCATTTCGATATATTCGGTTTCGCTTTTTTCTTGATAGCTCACGTCGGATACGCAAAGCCGGTGCCGATCAGCACGTATAACTTCAAGAATATCAAAGTAGGCGTCATTACCGTTTCGCTTTCCGGAATCACGCTCAATTTTCTTATGTCGTTCCTTTTTGTACCTCTGTTTTTGGCTTTTGTAAATTTCCTGTATCCGCTTATGGCGCAAAACCCCGTCGCCGAGGGCTTCGGCAGGCTAATTTATTATTTTCTTTTGTACGTAATCGTTATAGGAATAAATCTTGCGCTGTTCAACCTGTTGCCTTTCTATCCGCTCGACGGGTATCATTTTCTCGAAGGACTTATAAATCCTTCGCACAAGTTTATGAGGTTTTTGCGCGATTACGGTAGTTTTTTCATTTTCGGCATAATCATTTACAGTATGATTATCAATCTCGCCCGTCTGCCCGATTATTTCGATCCTCTTTATTGGTATCTTGAAGTTGTCGGCGGATATATCAGGCAATTTTTCGGTATGATCTGGGCGCCGCTGTTTGGTTAAGGAGCAAAAATGGACGAGCAAAGACGCGAACAAATTCAAAAGTACATCGATTCTCTTGCAAATACCGAGGCTTACGACGAGGATTCGTACGTAATAAAACTCGAA
>CACZPH010000118.1 GCA_902783025.1 uncultured Eubacteriales bacterium
CGACCCTTTCCGAGTATCTGCAATCGGTTTCGCTTTATTCCGACACCGACGAAATGGACGATGAAGATTATATCACGCTCGCTACGATCCACAGCGCGAAAGGACTCGAGTACAAAGCGGTTTTTCTCGTGGGAATGGAAGAGGGCATATTTCCTTCTTCGAGATGCGTGGACGAAAAACACAAAATGGAAGAAGAGCGCAGGCTCTTGTACGTGGCTATCACCAGGGCAAAAGAAAGGTTATTTATTACCGGCGCTCGCGAACGTTACAGGTTCGGCAAAGACGAACCCGCGCTTCCCAGCAGATTTATCAAAGAAATGGGATTCGATATCCCCAAGCCCGGAGTCAATTCAAATTACGATCGGGGTTACGGATACGGTACGGGAGCGCGCTACAACAGATCGTACGGCGGGGGAGGCGGAGCGTACAACGCGGAAGAATTGCCTTCTTACGACGGCCCGTCCAAGCGAATGGAACTCGATCTGTCGGCGGCGAAGAAAAAGTATTCCGCGCCCGCGCAAAGCGCGACGGGAAACTCTGCGGCCGGAAAGACAGGCGTCGGAGCAAAGAATATCGCCGACTACAAAGTCGGAGTAAAGGTAAAGCACAACAGATTCGGAACAGGTGTGGTCACCAAAGTCAACACCGAAGGAATGGCAAGCGTTTCGGTAAAATTCGACGGCGTGGGAGAATTATCTCTTTTGCTTGCTTACGCGCCGATCGAGATCGTCAAGGAGTAAACTATGGACGAAATGAGAAAACTCGTCGATCTGCTCAACAAGTATGCTTACGAGTATTACGTGCTCGACGAGCCGACGGTAGCGGACAAGCAATACGACGCGCTTTACGACCGGCTCGTAAAACTCGAGCGCGAAACGGGCGTGGTTTTGCCCGATTCTCCCACCCGCAGAGTAGGCGGCGAACCCATAAAGGAATTCGGCAAGCACGAGCATATCAGAAGGCTTTACAGTCTGGATAAATGTCAGAGTTTCGAAGAGCTTTCGGCGTGGGACTCCAAACTTCGCGCTTCCGAGCCCGACGTGGAATATACGGTCGAATACAAGCTCGACGGGCTTACTTTGTGTCTTACTTACGAAAACGGCGAATTCAAAGGCGCCTCCACAAGAGGTAACGGCGAAGTGGGCGAAGACGTGACCGAGCAGGTGCTGACTATCAAGTCGATACCTCTTAAAATCGAGTGTAAAGAAGTCGTCGAAGTGCAAGGCGAGGGCATTATGCGGCTTTCGGCGCTCAGAAAGTACAACGAGACCGCCGCCGAGCCGCTCAAAAACGCGCGTAACGGCGTAGCCGGAGCGATACGCAACCTCGATCCCAAAGTTACCGCATCGCGCAATCTCGACGTGATTTTTTACAACGTAAACTACTTGAGCGAAAGCGAATTGAGTTCGCAGGAAGAAAATATAGCCTTTTTGAAACGGAACAAGTTCAAGACCGAAAAGTTATTCGTTTCGCGCTCGATGGACGAGATCATCGAATATATCAAGGGAGTAAAGCGCGACGAGCTGGATTTTCTTATCGACGGAATGGTCATCAAGGTCAACGACGTGTCCTTGCGCGAAAAGTTGGGTTATACGGACAAATTCCCGCGCTGGGCGATGGCGTACAAGTTCGAGGCGGAAGAAACGTCGACAAAGCTTCTCGACGTAACCTGGAACGTCGGCAGGACGGGAAAACTCACTCCTCTGGCTCACTTGGAGCCTACCGAACTTTGCGGCGCGACGGTAAGAAAAGCGACGCTTAACAATTACGGGGATATTATACGCAAAAAAGTTAAGATAAACAGTAACGTTTTTATTCGCCGCAGCAACGACGTGATCCCCGAAATTCTCGGCGTAGCCGAGGACTTCGACGACAGCCGCGAAATATTGCCGCCTAAAGTCTGCCCCGCGTGCGGAGCGGAACTGTACGTGGACGGCGCAAATATTTTCTGTCCCAACGAGCGGGGATGCAGACCGCAGATAATAGGCAGGCTCGAGCATTTTTCGAGCAAAGAGTGCATGGACATACGAGGAGTTTCGGAGTCGACTTTGGGACAGATAGTGGACAGATTCGGCGTCAGCGAGCCTTATGAATTGTATTACCTCACGCCCGATCAACTTCTCGGACTCGACGGCTTTAAGGATAAGAAAACGGACAATTTTTTCGCGTCTTTACAAGCGAGCAGATCCGCCGATCTTCCGCATTTTCTCAACGCTCTCGGAATAGACAACGTAGGCAAAGTGGCGGCTAAGGATCTTGCCGTAGTTTACGGCTCTGTCGAAGCGCTTGCTAAGGCCACGGCGGAAGAACTCGCGGTCATCGACAACATCGGACTTATCACGGCGGAAGGTATCGTGAAGTTTTTCTCAACGCACGCCGACTTGATAGAGGAGTACGCTAAAATAGGCATAGCGCCCACGATGCAAAAAAGCGAGGACAAAAAAGGCGCGTTTAAGGGGCTTAAAGTCGTACTTACCGGCTCTCTTACGACGTATACGAGAGGCGAAGCCGGCAAGCTGATCGAGGAAAGGGGCGGCGAAGTCCAGTCTTCCGTTACCAAAGCCACCGATCTGGTGATTTGCGGCGAAAACGCGGGCGGCAAACTTGAAAAAGCGCGCAAAGCGGGCATAAAAGTCGTTTTTGAGGACGAATTTTTGAAAATGCTTGACAAAACCGACTGAAAACAGCCGCTAATTGCTTGTATTTATTTTCAAAAGATGCTAAAATATAATTTAAAACGGATACGGAGCGAGATTTATGAAAAGCATGACCGGCTACGGCAAATATACCGCCGAGCAGAACAATCGAATACTTACCATCGAGATCAAGACCGTCAACAACAGATTTCTCGACGTTTCTCCGAGGATCCCCAAGGTACTTGCTTTTTGTGAAGACGCCTTAAGGAGCGAGATAAAAAAACGTCTTTCGCGCGGTTCGGTAGACGTGTATTTCGATTACACTGACAATTCGGACAACGGCAGCGAGGTGATTTTTGACGAGGCTCTTGCCCGTTCGTTGGTTACGGCGGCGCGAAAAGCGTCGGAGGAATTCGGGCTTGATTACAATTTCAACGTAGCCGAACTTATGCGTTATCCCGACGTGGTGACCGTAAAAGACGGAAGC
>CACZPH010000119.1 GCA_902783025.1 uncultured Eubacteriales bacterium
TACGCTTCGCAATACTTTGTTCCGATGCTCGGGACTTCGAGTTACGTACGATTATGTACGCGCCTCTCGTCCCTCGCCTCGCGCCTTGTTTTGATTGCGTCTGATCCGCGAAAATTTCGTTGTTATAACTTTTCTCGTTTCTTGACGGCGAAAAATTCTTCGAATTACCTTTACAATAATCAAAACGAAAAAAATCGACGTAGCAAAACGTCGGTTTTCTTTTACTTTCTGTGTCTTTTATTATTTATCCTTCATTTTCCCGCAATAGCGATCGTCACTGCGCGCAAGCAAAACATCACTTTCTCCAGTCCGCGCTCCGAGCAATATTCTTTTCTGTATAATTATTCGTAGTTTTGAATAATTATACTTTTTTGTTAAAATCGGTAAATCGTTGCGCAAAATTGAGCCGAAAATTGTATAAAATTTAATTGCCAAATACAACATATTGTGGTATACTGATACCGTAAACAATTCTTTGCGGGAGAAACCAATGGCTAACGATTACAACGCTAAGGACATACAAGTCCTCGAAGGTCTTGACGCGGTCAGAATGCGTCCGGGTATGTACATAGGCACCACCGGAGTAAAAGGCTTGCATCATATTTTATGGGAGATAGTCGACAACTCGATCGACGAAGCGGCTAACGGGTTTGCCGATACGATCGAAGTAGTGGTGTACGAAGACGGATCGGCGTCCGTCGAAGACAACGGCAGAGGCATACCGGTTGATATGCATCCGACGATGAAGATCAGCGGCGTCGAGGTAGTGTTCACGCAGCTTCACGCGGGCGGCAAATTCGACTCGCACAATTACGCTCATTCGGGCGGCTTGCACGGCGTAGGCGCCTCTGTAACCAACGCGCTTTCGCGTTGGACCGAAGTCACCGTCCGCAAAAACGGTACCACTTACGAGGCGAAATTCGAGAGCAAACCCAACGAAAAAGGAGTCGTAAAAGGCGGCGTTATCGTCGAGCATCTTACCGATCTTAAACAAAAGAGCAAGAAGACGGGCACCAAAGTCCGTTTTATGCCGGACGATCGAATTTTCGAAACGATAAGATTCAACGACGAAATGATAATCAAGCGCCTCAAGGAGCTTGCGTTCCTCAATAAGGGAGTCAGGATAACTTTTGAGGACAGGCGCGTTGGGAGCGGCGACGGCGTGGAGAGCGGCAAGACGGAGTTTTGTTATACGGGCGGACTCAAGGATTTCGCCCTGTATCTCAACGAATCCAAAACTCCTCTTTTCCCCAACCCGATATATTTTGAGGGCAAAAAAGACAATATCGAACTCGAGGCGGCTATCCAGTACACGGACGCGTACACGGAGTCGATGTTTTCGTATGTCAACAATATTCCGACGACGGAGGGCGGCACGCACGAAACGGGCTTCAAGATGGGACTTACCAAGGTCCTCAACGATTTTGCGCGCAAAACCGGACTTCTCAAAGACAAGGACGAAAACTTACTCGGCGACGATTTCCGCGAAGGCATGACCGCGATAATTTCGGTCAAAATGCAAAACGTGCAATTCGAAGGACAGACCAAGACGAAACTCGGCAACACCGAGGCGAAATTCGCCTGTCAGCAGATCACCGAAACTTGCCTTTCCGAGTGTCTTGAGAAGAACAAATCGACCACCGAGATCATCATCAAGAAAGCTTTGCTCGCGGCGAAAGTCCGCGAAGCCACGCGCAAACAAAAAGAGATCACTCGCGCGAAAAACAGCATAGATTCTTTCAACACTATCGGCAAACTCAAAAGTTGCAGCGGCAAAAAGCCCGAACTCAACGAGCTTTACATCGTCGAAGGCGACTCCGCGGGCGGAACTTGCACGCAGGCGCGCAACAGATCTTTTCAGGCGATTTTACCTCTTAGAGGTAAACCTCTCAACGCCGAGAAAAAGCGTATCGATCAGGTACTCGCCAACGAAGAGATCAAGAGCCTTATTTCGGCGCTCGGAGCGGGTTTGGGCGAAGACTTCAACGTCGACAACCTCAAGTACGGCAAAGTCGTGATCTTGTCCGACGCGGACCAGGACGGTTTCCATATCCGTTGCATACTTCTGACGTTTTTCTTCCGCTATATGCGCGAACTCATCAACGAAGGGCACGTGTTTATCGGAATGCCGCCGCTTTACAAGATATCCAAGAAAGACAAAACGCTTTACGTTTATTCCGACGCCGAGCTCGATAAGGCGCGCGCCGAAATGGGCAAGGGCTTCGAGATCCAGCGCTACAAAGGACTCGGCGAAATGAGCGCGGACCAGTTGTGGGAAACCACGCTCGACCCGGAGCGCCGCAAAATGGTACAGGTAGGCATCGAAGACGCGGCGGAAGCGGACAGAATGGTGACCGTGCTTATGGGCGACGTAGTGGATCAGCGCAAGGAATACATCGTCAAGCATTGCGACTTCGACAAGGAAGACGAGTTTATCAAAAACGTTAAGTAAGGAGCGAGTATGGCGGAACAATACATATACAAGACCATGGAAGAGGTCATGCACGAATCGATGATACCGTACTCCGAATACGTTATTCTCGACCGTGCGCTACCCAGAGTCGAAGACGGACTCAAACCCGTTCAGCGCCGTATATTATTCGATATGCGCGAACTCGGCATTACGCCCGACGGACCGTATAAAAAATGCGCCCGCGTAGTGGGCGACTGTCTGGGAAAATATCACCCGCACGGCTACTCGTCGGTTTACGGCGCGCTCGTGCATATGGCGCAGACTTTCAATATGAGCTGTCCGCTCGTCGACGGGCAAGGCAACTTCGGCGACATCGACGGCAACGGCGCGGCGGCTATGCGTTATACCGAGTGCCGTCTTACGCCGCTTGCCATGGAAATGCTCAAGGGGATGGGCGAGCCCGCGGACGAGATCGTCAAGTGGAACTGCAACTTCGACGACACGCTCAAGGAGCCCGACGTTTTGCCGGGCAGATTCCCCAATCTTCTCGTCAACGGCGCGTACGGCATAGCGATAGGCTTTGCGACCAACATACCCACGCACAATTTAGGCGAGTCGATCGACGCGGCGATAGCGTATATCGACAACCGCAAGATCTCGGTCGACGCGCTTATGCAAAAGATAAAAGGCCCCGATTTCCCGTCCGGCGGCATAATCATAGCGGGCGATGAACTGAAAAAGGCTTATGAGACCGGCAAAGGCAGGATACTTATCCGCGCCAAGGTGCATTACGAGCCGGACAGCGGCGACAAAAAACTCATCGTAATAGACGAACTTCCCTATCAGGTCAACCGTTCCGAACTTCTCAAGACCATTATTGCCGTGCGCGAAAACAAAAAAGGCGTGCTTCTGGGCATACAGGACGTACTCGACGAGTCGGACAGAAGCGGTATGCGCATAGTTATCAAGGTCAGGAAGGATTACGATCCGCGCGCGATTGCGGACGTGCTTTTCAAGTACACTAATCTGCAGACTTCGTTTTCGATCAATATGGTCGCGATCGCCGAGGGCAAACCGCTTCAACTCACGCTCAAACAGATCCTCGAGTATTACGTAAACTATCAGCAGAAGTTCATCGTTCGCCGCACGAGGTGCGAACTCGACAAAGCAAAGAAGCGGGAGCATATATTAGAGGGTTTGGTGATAGCGGTCAACAATATCGACGAGGTAGTGCGTATCATCAAGTCGAGCAAGTCGACGACGGAGGCGAAGGAAGGGCTCAAAGCGGCGTTCGCGCTTTCGGACAGACAAGCCGAAGCGATACTCGACTTACGTCTTGCGCGTCTTACGCATCTGGAAGTCAACAAGATAGAAGAAGAACTTGCCGAGATACGCAAACTCATCGTAAAACTTACCGATATTCTTTCTTCACCGCGCCGTCAGCTCGAAGTAGTCAAGGAAGAAATGCTTGAGATCAAGAAGAACTTCAAGACTCCGCGCCGCAGCGACATTATCGAATCGGTAGAGAGTTATTCGATCTCCGACGGCAAGCAAGAGGCGGTCGAAACGCTCGAAGACAGCGTGATTATGCTCTCTAAGCGCGGATTCCTCAAGCGCATGAGCGAGAAGGCGTTTTCAAAGGCAAACCGCTCGTGCCTGGAGAGTTCTTCCGCCACAGACGCCAACTCGTGCGTATGCAAAGCGGTGGACGGAGACAAACTTTTCGTATTTACCAATTTAGGCACGTGTTATAAGCTCGATCCGTCTCTTATCGCCGAAAGCGGCTGGCGCGGCAAGGGTATGTCGATGAAGGAACTCACCAAGGATTTCGGCAAAGCCGAAAAACCCGTATATATCATAGCGTTCCGCGAAGATAAGCCGATAGAAGGCAACCTTATATTCTTCACGCAGGGCGGCCTGGTCAAGAAGTCGCCTATCGCGGATTACGCGGTAGCCAAGTCCTCGTATCTCGCCGTAAAACTCAAGGACGGCGACGAAGTTGTGTCCGTTCAGCGCGAAATGCAGGGCGTTACGATGCTTTTCGTGACGAAGGGCGCCATGAGCCTTAACGCGGAAATGTCGGACGTACCGCTTACGGGCAGGATCTCCGGCGGCGTAAAGGGCATAAGTCTTTCGGACGACGACGCCGTCGTATACGCTTCGCAGGTAAGCGAGCTGGGCGAAGTCATCGTACTTACGGACAACGGCTTTATCAAGCGCGTGATAGTGGGCGATCTCGAGCCGATGGGCAGGGCGCGCAAAGGCGTGAGAATAACCGATCTCAAGAAATGTAAGTCGGGCGCGGTCGTAGCGGCGGCGTTCGTTACCGAGCCTTTCGATATGCTCGTGGAGGGCGAAACGTCCGTTTACGTGGTAAATTCCGAAGATATACCCATCGAGGAGCGCGCAAAGGTAGGCAAGCAGGCGTTCAAGGAAAAGATCGTCGACGCGTACGAATACAACACCAAGATAAATTACTGACAAAAAAAGCGGGCGGAGCGGTGCTTTGCCCGCGATTTTACGCAAAAAATGAGCATTCTTAAAATCAACAATCTATCCCAGACCTTCGAAGACAAAGTTCTGTACAAAAACGCTTCGCTCACGGTAAACGCCGGCGAGCATATCGGCGTAGTGGGGCTTAACGGCGCGGGCAAAACGACTTTTATCAATATCATAGCCGGTAACTCCGTTTGGGACGAAGGCGAAGTTATCTGGCTTAGCGGCATAAGGCGCGGTTATCTCGATCAGCACGCCGATATAGACAGAAGCCTTACCGTTTACGAGTATCTCAAGACGGCTTTTTCGCGTCTTTACGAACTCAACGACCGCCTTACCGCCCTGTACGAGCAAATGGGCGAGGTAAGCGACGAAAAAGAACTCGACAAACTGATAAACAAGTCCAACCGTATGCTCGAAACGCTCACCGATTCGGGCTTTTACGACGTGGATTCGACGATACGCAAGACCGCGACGGGCTTAGGAATAGCGGCTGTAGGCTACGACACGCCGATAAGCGATCTTTCGGGCGGACAGCGCGCCAAGCTCATGCTCGCCAAGCTTATTATGCAGGATCTCGACGTAATGCTGCTCGACGAACCGACCAATTTCCTCGACGTCGAGCATATCGACTGGCTCGTCAAGTATCTCACGTCGTACAAAAAGACCTTTTTGGTCATTTCGCACGACGCCGATTTTCTCGACAAAGTCTGCGACAATATCGTAAGCATCGAAAACGGTTCTATCCGCAAGTATTCGGGCTCGTATTCGTCGTTTTTGAGTCAGCACGAAATGGCGCTCAAGCAGTACGAAGAGGATTACCGCCGCCAGCAAGCGGAAATAAAGCGCATGGAAGACTACATAAACCGCAACAAAGCGCGCGCCTCGACCGCCGGCATGGCTAACAGCCGCAAAAAAATGCTCGAGCGTATCGAGGTAATGGAAAAACCGATTACCATACCCGACGCGACGTTCTCTTTTCCCTGCGCCCCCGTCCACACCAAAGAAATGTTAGAGGTCAAGGATCTCGTTATCGGCTACGACGGAGTGCCGCTGTTGCCGCCCATATCCTTTACACTCAAGGGCGATACGAAGCTTTGGATACGCGGCACCAACGGCATAGGCAAAACGACGCTTCTCAAGACGATAATGCACGTTATTCCGCCGATTTCCGGCACGTACCGCTTTCACGTCGCGGCAAAGCCCGCATATCTCGAACAAGACCTTACTTTCCGCAATACGGCTTCCAACGCTTACGGCTATATCAGCGACTGTTTCCCGCGCTACAACCAAAAAGATATCCGCACGCAGCTTGCCCGCGTAGGCATAACAGGCGACGCGGCGACCAAAGAGATCTTTCATCTTTCGGGCGGCGAACAAGTCCGGATCCGCCTTCTCACCATCATGAACGTTACGTCCAATATTCTCATACTCGACGAGCCGACAAACCACCTCGACGTTCGCGCCAAAGCTGCGCTGATGAAGGCGCTCAAGGAGTACGACGGAGCGATGATCCTCGTAAGCCACGAGCGGAGTTTCGCCGGCGAAATATGCGACTGCGTATTCGACGTAAAAGAGAAAATGTGATATTTTTCCCTTAATAGGGAAAAGCGTTTGACAAAAGCGCGGAAGACGGCTTATACTTTATAGCGCAAGGTGCAAGATGAAACGAGAAATAATCGACGTACACGCACATATTTATCCGGACGCGATAGCGGAAAAAGCCTCGCGCGCCATAGGCGAATTTTACGACTTCGATATGCCGTTTTCCGGCTCGGTCTCGTCGCTTATTTTCGACGGCGAACGCGCGGGGATCACGCATTACGTAGTGCATTCCGTAGCCACAACGGCGCACCAGGTCGGGAGCATAAACAACTTTATTTCCACCGTTTGCGCGCGCGAAAAACGCTTTACGGGCTATTGCACGCTCCACCCCGATATGACGGAAGAACGGCTTTACGACGAAGTTTCTTCGGCGATAAAAAGCGGACTTAAGGGCATAAAGCTTCACCCGGACTTTCAGCGGTTTAATATAGACGGAGCGGGCGCGTACAAGATATACCGCGCCGCCGCCGACAGGCTCCCGATACTTTTGCATACGGGCGACGACAGGTACGATTATTCCGCGCCGCGCAGGCTTGTCAAAGCCGCTAAGGACTTTCCGCACACCACCTTTATAGGCGCGCATTTCGGCGCGTACAGAGTGTACGAAGAAATGCCGGTATATTTAGGACTCGACAACGTGTATTTCGACACGTCGAGCGCGTTGTATTATCTTTCCGTGCCCGAGGCTAAGGGTTATATCCGCTTATTCGGCGCGGAGCGGTTTTTCTTCGGCACCGATTTTCCGATGTGGAAAGCCAAGGACGAAGTGGAGCGGTTTTTGGCGCTGGGTCTTACCTCGCGCGAGAACGAACTCATTTTTTCCGCCAACGCGAAATCCGTTTTGGGCATAGTAACTTAAAATCTTGGATTTTAAAATCCGTAAATACAGGAGAAAGTTATGAAATTCGACATAAGACAGAGCGTAAAGGATCACAAAATTCTGCTTACCGCTCACC
This sequence comes from uncultured Eubacteriales bacterium, assembly GCA_902783025.1. GTDB lineage: Bacteria > Bacillota > Clostridia > Christensenellales > Pumilibacteraceae > RUG12826. The sequence goes on from CACZPH010000119.1 coordinate 7,471, forward strand.
GCGGCGTAAACGGCGGCAACATACCATGCAATTCGCTCGAGTGCTACCGCATAGCGCGCAACTTAGGCGCGGACGTTATCGAAGTCGACGTTACCGCGAGCGCGGACGGCGAACTTTTTATGCTGCATCCCGGCATGGAGCCGGTGCATTTTGCGGAAAAAGGCATGAATATCGGCAAACTTCCCGCTTCCGAAGTCAAGAAGATTTTTCTTGCCAATCAGGACCTTACCAAGACGCAGTATCCCGTCGTTACTTTCGACGAAATGCTCGAAGAAGTCGCCTCGTACCCGTGCTATATCAACGTGGACAAGTTTTGGGACAACCCCGCCGCTATTTCCGAGAAGATCCGCCGCCACGGCATGACCGACCGCATACTCGTCAAGACGTCGACGGACAAGCGTATTCTCGATATGGTGGAGAAATACGCGCCGGATATGCAGTTTATGGGCGTAACGCGCGACGCGGGCGCGCACGAAGATCTCAAGCGCCGCGACATCAACTACATAGGACTCGAAGTCATTTTCGACAAGGAGAGCGACGAAGTGGCTTCCGACGAGTTTATCGCCAAGCTTCACGCGGAAGGCTACGTACTTTTCGTAAACTCCATCGTCTACAACTATCGTGACGTTTTGTCCGCGGGACATAACGACGACGTTGCGATGCTCGGCGATCCCGACTACGGATGGGGTTGGCTCGCCGAGAAGAAATTCGACATGATACAGACCGATTGGCTCACTCAGTGCGATAATTATCTTCGCTCTAAAGGCTATCGCAAATAATCAAAATACGCGATACGTATTGCGTAAAAGGAGAAAAATATGAAAGTTATTATCACCGAAGACTACTTATCGATGAGCCGCGAAGCGGCGAAAATCGTTCTCGCCGTAGTTAAGAAAAACCCGCGCGCCGTGCTCGGTTTAGCCACCGGCGACAGCCCGATAGGAATGTACGAAGAAATGATCCGCGATCACGAGCAAAACGGCACTTCCTACGAGTTTATCAGCTCCGTAAATCTCGACGAATACGTAGGCTTGCCCGCCTCTCACGTGCAGTCGTACGCGTATTTTATGCGCAAGCACCTTTTCGACCGAGTAAATATCGATCTCAACAACACCGCTCTTCCCGACGGCGTAGCAAAGGACAAGCAAGCCGAATGCGACCGCTACAACGCGCTGCTTGCCACGAAGCGTCAGTCCGTTCAGGTACTCGGCATAGGCAGTAACGGACATATCGGTTTCAACGAGCCCGGCACGCCGTTCGATTCGGTAACTCACGTAGTCGACCTTACGCCCAATACCATCAAGGACAATTCCCGCCTTTTCGCTTCCGTCGACGAAGTGCCCACCCAGGCGTATTCCATGGGAATAAGCAATATCCTCAACGCCGAAAAGATCGTTATCGTCGCTTCCGGCGAAAAAAAGGCTTGGGCTGTCCGGCAAATGATCGAAGGCGAGATCTCTCCCGCCGTTCCGGCGACGGCATTACGGGGGCATAAGGATGTGACGGTGGTTATCGATGCTGCCGCCGCCTCTTTGCTTCGCCGCGAATAAGCGGCGCATCTCATCGTTAGGCTTCGACTTCTCTCGATTGCGTACGACTTAGTACGCGCACTTCGCGAAGTCTTGCCTGCCTTGACCTGCTTGCTTCTTCACGACGAAGACTTCTTCGATTTGGCGTAGTGGGAATTAAGCTTTTGCTTTCCGTTTCCTTGTCTGACGCTCGTATCTCCGCCCCTTGCTTTTTCGGCGTGGAAATAAGCGGCGCATCTCTTTGTTAGGCGTACCCTTGCTCGCTCACGTGCAGCTTAAGTACGCTCATATCTCCGCCCCTTGCCTCGACCTGCTTGCTTCTTCACGGCGAAGACTTCTTCGATTTGGCGTAGTGGGAATTAAGCCTTTGCTTTCCGTTTCCTTGTCTGACGCTCGTATCTCCGCCCCTTGCTTGTGTTTTATGCTCGTTTCTCGACGGCGAAGATCTCTTCTATTTGGCGTAGTAATCGTCAGGCGGCGAAAAATTCTTTAAATTAACTATATAATAATCAAAACGAAAAGACCGACGTAGCAATAACGCCGGTTTTCTTTTATTTTCTTTTCCTTCATTTTCCCATAGGGAAAACACCACTCCGGAAGCGGAACGTCGCTTGCCCGGAAGGGAAAACATCGCTTTGCGCAAGCAAAACATCACTGCGGCTCGCCCGCCGCACTCACAGTCGGTCCGTGAAGGCTCTCCGCCTCTTTCCGAAAAAAAACGAAAAAAGTATCGTTTTGCGTTGACAAATATTTTTAATATAGTCTATAATAGTATTATCAAAAAACATACGCGCTTGAGCGCGAACAACAAGGAGAGAGGTTTATGAAAAGAACCGGAAAATGGTTATCGACGATTTTGTTATCCGTCGCTTTTGCCGTGTTCGCTATCGTCGGCGTGGCGCTTATGCCCGCTGGGACTGGTCGAGCGGCGGCGGAGAGCGGCAACAAACTCGTTGCGATGGACCTCGGACTTGACGGCGAGATTTCGCTCAAATACTATTTTACTTTCGACGATGAAACCGCCGACGACGAAAACGCTTTCGTCTCTATAGCGGTCGGCGACAAAGAAAAGGTATTTTCGGTCAAGGACGACAAGGGCGAGCTTACCGCGAAAGGCGATTACGAATTCGCCGTAAAGATCGCGGCGAAGCAGATGAGCGATGTAGTTGTCGTTAAGCTTTACACCGACGACGGCACGGACAAAACCGTTTTGCTTTCGTACGGCGACGCGGGCGACTCGGTTGCGAGCGTAGACTTCAGGTATTACGCACAGCATATGCTCAAGGAAGGCACGGACGAACAGCGAGCCGTTATCAGAGATATGCTCAATTACGGCGCGGCTTGTCAGACGCTCTTCGGATACAACGAAGGCGATCTCGTAAGCGATATACTGCCCGTTGAAGACAGAACGGTCGACGTAGGCGAGATTACGACTCCCGACTACGACGACAACACGCTTGACGGCGCGGTAACGTACGCCGGGCTCGATCTTATTTCGGGTTCGACGACGAAACTCGTCTTCTATCTCAGGTTTGCCGACGGCGAAAATCCCGACTGGTACGACTATCGTCTTACTTACGTCAACAAGCAGGGCAACAACGTCCGCAAGGTAGTAAATCCCGCCCCGAAAGGCGACCTTTACACCGTTACGGTAGACAACGTTCCCGCTTATATGCTCGACACGCCGTTCGTTCTTTCCGTTCAGGGCGAAGGAAGCGTTACGCGTAGCGTAAATTCGTATCTTACCGGCGTTATTTCGCGCGGAGCGGGCACGTTCGAGCAGGACGGCAAGTCTTACACGATCAGCGCCGACAGGCTCGAAACGGTCAAGGCGCTTTACGCTTACGGCAAGAGCGCGAACAAGTGGAGCAAGACCGATTACGGCTCCATCTCCGTAGGCGACGTGACCGCGTACTCGGACTATCCGAAGTTTGCGCCCATTACGTTTACGAAGACGGCTTACAATCCTTACAACACCAACATTAAGTTCGAATTTGACGGCGACGACCTCGAGATCGACAAGCACGGTCTTATCAAGGTCAAGACGAGCGAGATCAACAAGGCTATCGAAGTGACCGCGCGCGACGAGTACCGCGGCTGGGAAAGCAAGTTTACGGTGACCACCGGCGGAACGTACGCTTCCCCCTCGTCTTACTATAGCGCAAGCATGAAAGCAAAGTTCGAGCGCCGCGTAGCCAAAGCGGAAGAAGTTTTGCTTAACGCGGACGGCGAACCTTTCAGCGGCAAGAAAATGGTATTTATGGGCGACTCGTTCTTCGATACCGACGGATTCTGGACCAACTTCTATTCGACTTTCGCGGGAATGCGCGCGGTAAGCGTAGGCATTTCGTCCGCGACGACTTACGAACTCGACGAGTGGGCAAGCTCGTACTGCATTCCGTTCCGTCCCGACTATATCGCAATCACCATCGGCACTAACGATATTTACGACGCGCACAAGGACGGCGCGACCGTAGGACAGAACGTAGTCGACCTTCTTACCTACCTTCACACCGTACTTCCCGAAACTCAGATCTACTACTATTCGATAGTTTACCGCACCTACAAGGCGAGCGGAGATTCGAGCCAGGCGGCTACAAACAGCAAGGTAAAACTTGCCAACACGATGTCCAAGCTTTACTGCGACCGCACGGCGGGCGTAACGTACCTTGACGTTACCGACACTTTCGTCGACAAGAATACCGACACGGCTAACTCTTCCGCTCTTCGCGACGGCGTTCACCCCACTCTCGAAAATTACAGCGCTTACCTCGACGCTTTGGCTGACGCCGGATTCGACTTCGACGAGCTTTCCGCTCTTTCTTCCGAGCCCGATTACGTGTTCAAACAGGTATGCGGCGTCGGTACGGCTTCGTTTGACAAGGCGGCGGCTAAACTTGACATTACCAACCTCAACGGCGGCAACAAACGCACGAGAGCGTACCTTTTCGACGACGCCAACAGATTCTATTACAACGGAGATTTCGCGGTAAGCGGAACGCTCAAGCTCGGCGGTCTCGTTACGGCTACCAACGCTTTTGCGGAGATATTGCTTACAGGCGACGCCGGGGATCAGTTCCCGGGCGGAAGCTATGATGTCAACGATCTTATTATTCGTAAACCCGCTAATTCCAACGCGATAACCGCTCAGATCTGGGGATACGGCGTAAGCGGAGCGAATCCGAACTACGCGTGGGGCAACGTAAACGCCACCGTAGAATTCTCGGTAGTCGTATATCGGAAAAATATCTTTATTACGATAGACGGCACGTCCAAGACGATGCCCGTGATGGGAAATCCGCTCTTCTTCGGTATCGGAGCCGAAAACTGCAACGTTACCGTGACCGATCTTACCTATACGACGGCGGAGGAAGAAGTTGCGGCGGCTGTGCCCGAGATCACTATCGACACTTCGGTAAACCTCGTGGTAGTCAACGGCAACGGCGCGGCTTCGTTCAACGAAGAGACGCACTCCGGCACGGCTTCGTATTCGAGCGACAGACTCGCGGCGTACTTTGCGAAAGGCGGCGAGTATATCAGCGGCGACTTCTTCTTTAAGGGAAGAATGAACCTCGATTCTCTCGGCGGCTGGGTTGGTATCGTAGTCAACAAAGCGGCTGTGGACGAGTGGTTCAACGCGTCTTCGGCGCTTCCGCTCGCGTTTATCACTCAGTCGAGCGGCGCTTCCAAGATCTGGGGCTACTATTCCGGCGGCGGCAACCTTGCTTACACCGACAGGACGAATATGTTCTTCGATTTCAAGGTGGCGGCTAAGGGCGGCAAAGTTTACGTGGCTATCAACAGAGAATATAAGGAAATGGAAATAGGCGACGTCAAGCCGTTTATCGGACTTTATTTGAGCAACGCGACCGTATCTCTTACCGATACCACGCTCGAAACCGGCTCCGAAGCGGCGCAAAGCGGCGTGGAAGAGATCATCGCCGACTGGGAAGAGGTTAGAGCATCCGTTATCGAGCAAGGGATCGCCGCGGTTGACCGTACTACAAGTCAGTCTGTAGGTAGCGGATCGATTCCGACTGTGCCGTTTACCAATAACTTTGTGATCGAGGGCAAAGTGGATATATTGAGCGGCTCCGATTCGGCAAGCAATTCGCATCTTTCGTTTAATTTTGATGGAGCGGGCTATCGTTGTCTTCTTTGGGATAATCAAAACATAGGTAAATTTAAGCTTGCGCATATCTTCAAAACAAGTAGCATAACGAGAGATTCTCTCAACAAGTCATGGCAGAAGACGAACGGTGAAACGCTGACTCTTACCTGGAAAATTGCCGTTATTGATAGCAGTTTATATTTCTTCATCAATGACGAATTGCAAATTTATTACAAAGATATGTTGACAAATGTTGGAGCCATTACGAAACTTTGTATCACTTCCGAGGCAACTGAGTGCCGTTATTACGATATGACGACTTGTTCGGATGATTATATGGCTACTGAATATAATGTCGAAAAAACGGCTATTACGTCGCTTGATGTATCCACGGCTGTTGCCGCTCTCGGACTGTAACAAGGAGGAACCTTACATGAAAATCAAAAAAACCGAAATATTCGAAGAACCCGAATGGGAGAAGATAGAAACTCCGCTCGGCGACGTAGTTACCGCCGCGAGCGACGGCGAAGATTCCGTTGATACCGGCGACGGCGACGGACTCGGAAGAGTTCCCGTAAAGTAAAAAAACCGTAATAACCGACCCGAAACCGCTCTTGCGCAAAGTCTGTGCGCGGGGGCGGTTTTTCGTTTGCGACTCGGCAAAAACGCCGCAAAACGCAACACGTGTCGCGTTTTTGCGAAAATAATCGGTCAAAATGCCTCAACTTTCTTTCGCTAATTCTTGCTTTTTGTCTTTTTGTATGGTATACTTATAATGTGTATACTCTTTTTTAGGTGCGGCTCATGGACAAAAGTTTTCTAAAGCGTGCTTTTATCGCACTCATATCGCTGGTCATGGCGTTTTCGGCGCTCGTTTTTTCGGCGTGCGCCGAAGAAAGAGCTAAAGACAACGGCGGCGAAGAAGAGCCGGACGAAAAACAGACCACGCAAGTCGACGAGATAGAGGACGACGACAGCATAGGCGGAGGACCTTTACCTATCTGATGGATTTCTTTATCGATTTTGCGTTTTTCCGCGTTCGGATCACTTCCGACGACCCTTTAGTATTCAAGCGGTGCGAAAGGTATATCGCTCCCGTTTCCGGCTTCGACTTTGCGGCGTGCAGCCGTCCGGAGTTCGAGAAGGAAGTAAGGGCGCGCGAGCCTGACTTTAAGAGCGATTACGTCGAGTTTTTGTGTATCTACCGCGACATAGCGGAGAAGATAGTCGACTACGGCGCGTTCGTAATGCACGGCGCGGCGATAGAATACGGCGGCAAAGGGTATATCTTCACGGGACCTTCCGGGATAGGCAAAACTACGCGCGCGCGGCTGTTTGCGGGCGCGGGAGCGGAGATAGTCAACGGAGACAAACCCGTTTTGCGGATACTGGGCGATCGCGTTTACGTATGCGGCACGCCGTGGGCGGGCAGAGAAAACCTCGGCAAACCCCTGTGCGTACCGCTTTGCGGCATATTTATCGTAAGCCGAGCCGACGGCGAAGAGCCGAAATGCGAGCCGCTCACCCCGTACGACGCTTTCGGCGCGTTGGTCAACCAGGTATATTTATCCTCTTCCGCTTCGGGCAAAAGCAAAACCGTCGCTTTGCTCGGTAAGGTTTTGGATAAAGTCGGCGTTTTCGCACTTTCCGGCGCGCCGGACGAAAGACTTTTGGCGGCGGCTAAGGCCGCAATGGGAGAGGTATGAAGATAAAGGACGAATACGTTTTGCAGGATCTTCCGGGCATGGCGGTGGTCGTGCCGCAGGGCGACGAAAAATATTTTCTCAAGCTCAACTCGACGGCGGCGTTTATCTGGCGCGCTTTCGAGAGCGAAAACGATCCCGATTCCGTCGCGCGTGCGCTTGCGGCGAAGTATTCGATTTCGTACGAGCGGGCATTGCGGAGCGTGCGCAAGACGGTAGACGAGTGGCTCGGGAGCGGTTTTATCGAATGAGCGAAACTATCGAACAAATTTTACTTACGCGCGGCGCCGCGGTCAAGAAAATAAGCGGATCGAGTATGTGGCCGACGCTTAAGGAAGACGACTTCGCCACGATAGTAGCGACGGACGCGTATAAGCGCGGCGATATAGTGCTTTACAAAAGAGGCGACGCGTACGTTTTGCACCGGTTGATCGGGGTCGGCGATCCGTGCGTTTTGCGCGGCGACAACACGATAGCCAAGGAATTCGTGCCGCGATCGGAAATATTAGGCGTTCTTTCCGCGGTTGTGTCCGACGGCGACAGCCACGGAATAGGGAGTGCGTATTTCTTTTTCCGAAGACTGTACGCCGTAATCACGTTCCCTTTCCGTTTAGTTCTCGCCCGTTTCGCGGCGAAACGCAAAAACAAAGATAAAAACAAGTAAAAAACGCGGATTTTCCGCAATCTATAAAAAAGTGAGGATACAATCATGAATGAAAACGTAATGACGATCGTAATCATTGCTCTTATCGCGTTCGTTACCCTTTTGGTTATTTTCCTGATAATCGGACTTATCAGGGATTTCCGCGCCAAGAAGAGCGAACGTGCCGACGAAGCGGCGGAAAATCAAACAAAAGCGCCCGATCCGCAGGTCTATGTGTGCGTTCCGGTGCCCGAAGGCATGAATTATACGCAGGAAGAACTTGCGGAAATCGCGAAAAAGCAGGAAGAGGAGCGCAAAGCGGCTGAAGCGGCGGCAAACCAAGCTCAACCCGAAGAAACCGCTACCGAAAACGCGACCGAAGAGGCGCCCGCCAAGGCCGAAGAAGCTCCGGCAGAA